>JBFEYZ010000125.1:0-5004 GCA_041561855.1 Sulfurimonas sp.
ATCGACTATGCTTAAGTGGATGGTAGCAGGAACGGTTGTTCTGCTCTCATTGGCTGTGGTCTTTGGGCTTGCAGTTAGATATTCTGGAGAAATAAAGACAATTCTCTCAGGTTTAGGAGTTTAATAGATGTTGGATCATATATTATCGATTTTAATTTTCTTCCCGGCACTCGCGGCAATGCTTGGATTTGTAGTCAACAAGGATAGTATGCGTGCCTACGGTATAGCTGTGGCTGCTATTGAGTTTTTTCTTGCGTTGTGGCTATGGTTTGCATTTGATTCAAATGTCTCAGGAATGCAGTTTATGGAGCAGATCGCACTTGTTCCGACATTCGGCATAAATTACATAGTAGGGGTTGACGGAATCTCGCTATTTATTATTATACTGGCGGCATTTTTTACTCTGATAGGTATCGCTTCACTAGGCGAGACTAAAGATGTAAAAAATATGATCATTACACTTCTGTTCTTACAGATGACTATGGTCGGTGTTTTCGTTGCTCTTGATGCTATCGTATTTTACGTATTCTGGGAACTATCACTCGTACCTATGCTATACATCATCGGTGCATGGGGCGGACCACTTAGAATCTACGCATCTGTAAAGTTCTTCCTTTATACGTTCGCAGGTTCACTTGTGATGCTTGTGGGCATGCTATTTATGGCGTACTTCTACTATCAGGCAACCGGTCAGTGGAGTTTTTCTATCTTAGAGTGGTATCGTCTGATTCTGCCTGAATCTTTCCAGATATGGCTCTTTGTCGCATTCTTTATAGGTTTTGCGATCAAGGTTCCTATGTTCCCGTTCCATACGTGGTTGCCGTATGCTCACGGCCAGGCGCCTACTATCGGTTCGGTAATACTTGCGGCAATTTTGCTAAAGATGGGTACGTATGCATTTATACGTTTCTCACTTCCGCTATTTCCGGATGCGTCTGTATACTTTATGTATCCTATAGCTGTTTTAGCGATCATTATGATCATCTACACGGCAATGGTAGCATATGCGCAAAAAGATGTTAAGCAGGTTGTTGCGTACTCTTCGGTATCACATATGGGTGTTATCGTTCTTGGTACATTCGCACTAAATGTAGAGGGTATATCTGGCTCGATCTTTTTGATGATCGCACATGGTGTCGTATCCGGCGCGCTCTTCTTGCTTGTAGGCGTGATTTACGACAGAAGACACACTAAGCTTATGAGTGAGTTTGGAGGATTGGCTTCTGTAATGCCGCGCTATGCTACTATTTTTGGAATTATGTTGATGGCTTCAGTAGGCCTTCCGCTAACTATCAACTTCGTAGGTGAATTCTTAAGCTTACTCGGTTTTTATAAGCAGTCACACATATTAACGCTTCTGGCTGGTACGGCGATCATAGTCGGTGCCATTTATATGCTTGCGGCTTATAAGAAGATGTTCTTTGGCGAAGTAACAAAAGAGGAGAACAGAAATCTTCCTGATGTCAACAAAAGAGAGCTGATAGCTCTTGTTCCGCTTACGATCATAACTATCTGGCTTGGAATATATCCTAAACCTGTTTTGGGAACTATAAACACAAGCGTTGAAGGCGTTGTTCAATTGATGCATGAGAAAGCGATTTCAGAGGAAGCAAAAAAAAGAATTCCTAACTTAGACCTAATCATCAAAAGAACTTCAGCTAAGGAGGCACACTAATGTTATCACCTGTAAATGTTTCAATCGAGTCGTTAAATCTAATGACTCTTGTGCCAATGTTGATTCCAATTGTTGGCGCTCTGTTAATCATAGTTATCGATCTGTTTAAAAGTGATCAGCATAAGTCTCTTTACGTGATGCTGAGCCTTCTTATACTGGGAGTTGATTTTGTAGCGCTAATGGATTCTGCTGGAGTATTTGAGAAAAACGGTACTGTAATGGGTGTCTTTGACGTTATGCTCATAGACGGTCTGGCTATACTTTCTCAGTTTATTATTGTCGGCGCATCTATGCTTTTCATACCGCTTGCTCTTACGCATAAAAGATTCCATGAGTTCAGTTACCCTGAGTTCTTTGCACTCTTTTTGTTTATGATAGCGGGCTTCCAGTTTATGGTTGCGACAGACAATCTTATACTCATATTTGTAGGGCTTGAGACTGCTTCTTTGGCACTCTATACGCTTATTGCTATGCATAACCGCGACAAATCTTTTGAGGCGGCTGTAAAGTACTTTACTATGGGTGCTCTTGCTGCAGGTTTTTACAGTTTCGGTTCTATGATATTTTATGCTTTAACCGGCTCTGTAGAGATTAACCAGATCGCGGCGGTTTTAACTGCTAATAACTATGAAGATATAGGTTTTGTACTTGTTGGTGTTGTATTTTTGCTTGCATCGTTTGGTTTCAAACTATCAATGGTACCGTTTCATACATGGACGCCTGACGTTTACGAGGGTTCATCTGCGGCACTGGCAGGTTATATGTCGATTGTTCCTAAAATAGCGGCTTTTGTCGTTGCTATGAGAATCTTTGAATTTTTGATCCACAGCGGAGTAGTCTGGCTTGAGGTCATCCTCTATATGGGTGTGGTACTGACTATGACAATGGCTAACGTCTGGGCGCTTGTTCAGACAGATGTAAAGAGAATGCTTGCTTACAGCTCTATCTCCCATGCAGGTTTTGTTATGGCGGCGATCTTGATCGGTACAACACAGTCAAACAGTGCTCTTTTCCTCTACTGGGTACTTTTTAGTTTTACAAACCTTGGATCGTTTTCTATGCTTTGGATAAGCAGACAGAAAAATCTTCCTGCTCACCAGCAGTCGGATCACAGTTACAATAAGTTCGCAGGTATGATCAAAACTGCGCCTGTTGCTGCTACAATCATGGCTCTGTTTATGTTAAGTTTGGCAGGTCTTCCTCCGTTTGCTCTGTTTTGGGGCAAGATGTATATGATAAGTTCTGCAGTTACTGGCGGATATACAGTTTTAGCACTTATTATGGCGCTAAACTCTGCAATAGCAGGGTATTACTACCTAAAACTTATCGTTTATATGTTTATGAAAGACCCTATTGTCGAAGATGGAGGTCATGTTTATAGCGCAAATGCCACTCTTCCTCTTAAGACGATCATCGGTTTTGCTGCCATAGGAACTATATTTGCTTTTGTAGCAGTAAACGGGCTTTTAGAATTTATTACGGTGTTTGTATATAATAGCGGCTACTAAAATATAAATAAGGAGTATCTAATTTGTTCAAGATAATACTTCTTGTTTTTATGTCTCTAAACGTTTTTGCCCTTGAAATATCTCTTCAAGGCGCAAAAGAGAATCATCAGCCGTACTCCACTTTTCACATAAGAGACAGTGAGAAATTTCTCTGCCAAGAGTTTATGGATGATTTTGAAGCAGTCTCTAAAATAGTTTGTGCATTCTCAAAGTCCCCTTCACAGAAAATTAAAAAACTTCAAAACAATTTTTTTGAGATAGATACAGAAACAAAAAAAGAGACATTCTTTTTGGTGATCAAGCCGTTTCACAAGATGAAACTTTTTCCTGTAGTCTTTGATCTTAAAAAAGAGGGAACGACTTTTAGTGCTGATATAAAGCTCTCGAACCACTGGATGATAGTCGGTTATGTAGACGACATGCCTCTATTGCAAAAGCATGAATATTCAGAAGCGGCGATAAATTTTCCTTTTACATACTCTGAAGATATGCTTCCATACGTAGGCTCGCTTGATATGAAGGGCAATCCGGTCCACATAAAAAAGGTCGGAGACGTAACCGAGTATCTTAAGATAAAAAAGTTATACGAAGAGAAAAACTATGAGTTTACGCTAGAGTTGATCAATGATATTATGAAAGAGTATCCAAATTCGCTCTTTAGAGCCGAGCTGCTTTTTTATAAGATCAGGGTTTTCTCCAAGTTACAAGAGAATGAGAAAGTTGTTGAAGCGGCAAAAGAGTACTTAAGAGAGTACTCTTCGGATGAAAACGTTGCAGAAGTTCTCTCGCTTATAGCCAGAGCATATTCAAAACTAGGCATAAGCAGTGATGCCGATTACTTTTTTGACAGACTCTTTAACGAACATGCAGATTCCGTCTACTCTTACTGGGGTTATATATATCTGGCAGAATCGCTTGAGCACTCAGGCAGTTCGACAAGGGCAAGAACACTTTACGAAAAAGTAATTTCACAGAGTGATGATATTGACGTAGCAGCAGAAGCCGCATTTAGACTGGCACAAAACCATATGGCAAACTCAAGCGCAAAAGATGCTGCTTTGCAGATAGATAAGATTATAAAAGCAAAACCGAAATACTTCTTTGAGACAAATATCTACAGATCTATGGATATGATGTATGATCTGGCGGACAATGCAGAGTTGATCCAAGCGGCAGGGATTGCAAAGGCTCTTTTTGAAAATATAGAACCAACGGAAGATGTTTATGAGGAGCTATCCAGAAATATAGGGATATGGCTAAGCAAGACCCAGATGAAAAAAGAGGCTCTCAGCGCACTCAATAAATACCTTGAGCGTTTTGGAGGCGGTATGTATGCCGAAGAGGTTCAGATTGCAAAAGATTCGCTGTTTTTTGATGTAAGCGATGAGAACGCTTCGGTAAAACTTGAGACGTATGATAAGCTCATGGATGAGTATCAAAACGACAGTATCGGGAATAAAGCAATATATGAGAAGGCTAAACTTCTTTTGCAAAACGAGAGATTTGCGGAGGCACTCAGTATGGAACAGGAACTGTTGAACTTAAACCAACAGGAGTATTCTGATACGCAAGAGCTCATAACTCAAGCAGCAATAGGAACAATGAAAGATGCTCTTAAAGCAAAAGAGTGCAACGGGGTGCTTCTTATCTCGTCACAGTATAAGATAGAGCTCTCTGACGAGTGGGATGACGGAGTCTATGAGTGTGCCATGAAAGGTGCGGATTTTGAACTGGCAAAGAAAATGGCGGATAAAAACCTAAAATCAAAAGATCTGCAGCAGAGAAAAAAGTGGCTTAACAGATATATAAAAGTAGATTTTG
>JBFEYZ010000126.1:0-4976 GCA_041561855.1 Sulfurimonas sp.
CTTATGAAAGGTCAAGTTGACAAATATTCAAAAGAAGAACTAGAAGCTTTCGCACAAACTATCGGTAAATAATTTACCTGAATTGCCCATTGTGGCAATTCTCTACATATCTTTACGTTTCTTACAAATATAAAAAAATCTAATACTACATTAATATACCTTTAAGAATAAAGTCATTACAATTTACTTGAATTTAAAAAAGGGGTGTAAAAAAATGAAAAAAATGGTTATGTCAATAGTTGCTTTAGGTGCAGCTACTGCTTTAATGGCTGCAGTAAACGGTCAAGCTTGTGCTGGTTGTCACGGTGCTGACTGGACAAAAACTGCTATGGGGAACAAAAATGTTGCTGAGATGAGTAAAGCTGATATCGCTGCTGCTCTTAAAGGTTACAAAGCAGGTACTTACGGTGCTGCAAAAAAAGCTCTTATGGTTGGTCAAGTTTCTAAATACTCTGACGAAGATTTAGACGCATTCGCACAAACTATCGGTAAATAATTTACCTTGAGCTGCCTTATGGCAGCTCCTCTCTATCAAAACAAAATCTATCTTCTACTCTGGTTTATAATTTTTCTTTAGAGCTTCTTTTTTCTGCTCCTGTTTTAAAGCATCGTTTAACTCATCTTCACCGTCAAATTTTGCAGCATTTAAGAACTTCTCTTCATCGTCAAACTGTCCGTTTTTGATCGCCCACAAAAATGCAAAAAGCGCAACCGCTCCTAAAAAAATAGAGACACCAAGCATCATAGCTATTACCCAATTACTCATTTTATCTATTTCTCCATTTATAACGTATTCTCATAGAGTTTCCTACAACCAAAAGTGAACTAAGCGACATAGAAATCGCGGCAAACAATGGTATGATATATCCTGCCATTGCAAGAGGGATAGTCACTGCATTATACACCAATGATATAAGAAGATTTTGCTTTATCAAACCAAATGTTGTCTGGCTTATTTTAAAAGCATCGTTTAGAGATTTTAGCGAATCATCAAGCAGCACAACATCTCCTACCTCTACAGCTATGTCACTGCCACTTCCCATAGCTATTGCAATATCAGCCGATGCCAGTGCCAATATATCGTTAACGCCGTCTCCTACCATCACTACTTTTTTACCGTTATTATGAATAGTTTTTATATACTCTGCTTTATCTTGAGGAGTCTGCTCATAGAGAAAATTCTTTATACCTACTTCTCCTGCAATATTTCTTGTTATATTACAGTGATCTCCGCTTAAAAGAACGACCTCTATCCTCTTTTGTCGCATATTTGATATCAGCTCTTCTATGCCCTCTTTAATCTTATCTTTTAACTCATACACTGCTGCAAGTTCATTGTTGATCACAAAGTAAAAAGCTGTCTCATCTACTTCAATATCCGTATCTATTCCATGTTCATTTAGAAACTTTAGATTTCCTCCGAGAATATTTATATTGTTATATTTAGCCTCTATGCCTTTTGCTGGAATTTGTATATATTCATCAAAGATAACCTCTCCAATATTTTCGTTCTGCTCTTTTATATACTCTGAAACACCTTTTGATATAGGATGCTTCGAAGATTTAGCCATTGAGTAGAGTAGATTTTTATCAAATTCTCGATAGATATGCTCTTTAATAACCTCTGGCTTTCCTATAGTTATAGTTCCTGTTTTATCTAAGACAAGAGTATCTATTGTTGCCATAGTCTCGAGCCCGGCTGCTTCTTTGAAAAGTATTCCTCTGGAAGCACTTATACTGAGACCTACCAATGTCGCAACAGGCGTAGCAAGAGCAAGCGCACATGGACATGCTATAATGATAACAGATACAGCAACCATAAAAGAGGTCTCAAAACTATTAGGCCAGATCCACCATCCTAAAAATGTAACCAATGCCAAAATTAAAATGACGGATGAAAAGTATTCAGAGAGTCTGTTCGCCATCTGCTGAATTTTTGGTTTTTTATTTATAGCAGATTCTAAAAGTGAGACTATATTTGAGAGTGTAGAGTGTTTAAAATCCTTGGTTGCCATAAAGTAAACATCTGCATCAATACTTGTCGTTCCGCTGACAACACTCATCCCTGCACTTTTATAAACAGGATTGCTCTCTCCTGTTAAACTTGATTCATCAAAAGAGCCGCTTCCTTTTAATATTTCACCATCTAGCAATACCTTCTCTCCGGAAGAGACTACAACTGTATCACCTACTTGAACATCATCAAGCTTGCACTCTACAATTATGCCATCTTTGATGACTCTGGCTTCAGAGGGAATATTTTTTGTTATCGTATCAAGAGTATCAGCTGCGCTTTTCTTGCTAAGTACCTCTAAAAATTTTCCTATTAAAACAAAAGTTATTATCATACTAACAGAGTCAAAATAGGCCTCGCCGTGCTGCATAATTGTTATATAGATTGAGTATATGTAAGTGAGCAGTGCTCCTGTAGCCACCAACAGATCCATATTTACCACTTTTGCTTTTAATCCGTAGTAAGCACCTCTAAAGAATACCCAGCCGCTATAAAAGAGTACAGGTGTAGATAGTATCCACTCTGCTATATTTAACATTGTTTTTACATCTTGAGTTATTCCGCTAAAATATCCTGCATACTGTGCAACGGCAATCCACATAATATTCATAGATGCAAAGATTGCAACCGCCATCTTTAAATAGTACGCTTTTCTCTCTTTATTTACATACTCTTCTTGTGTCATTGCATCATAGGCAAAAGCATCATAGCCTATCGCTCTGATCATATCTATTATTTTAGAGAGTTTTACAACATTATCTGCCCACACTATTGTTGCTTTATTGTTTGTAAAATTTATATTAGCCTCTATCACTCCGTCCATCTTGCTTAGAGCTTTTTCATTCAGCCATACGCAGGCTGAGCAGTGAATTCCTTTTATTATCAAAGAGACTTCACTGAAGCCTTCATTGTTAATTTTTACAAACTTGTCGTAAAATGAAGGTGAATCAAAACTTGAAGAGTCTGCATAATTTTGAAGCGGTGGAGCCAAGGGGCTGTTTTTGCTCTTCTCATAAAAGCTCTCAAGCCCTTTATCCTGCAAAAGATGATAAACTCCCTGACATCCGTTGCAGCAAAAGTTCAGATCACCCTCTTTAATCATAACAGATGGATCAAACTCTAAATGGCAGTGAGAACATGGGATCTTAGAGGACAACTTCAAATTTCCCAAATTTTTTATTTTTATGGATTTTATCCCATTCTTCTACATAACCGCTCATACAGATATATACACCGTTATGCTTAAGAGCTTTGGCAAAACCTATTGCTATCCCAAGATTTAAGCTAGCCTCTATGTTGTCTATCTCAAAAGGCTTCATCGCTCCTACAAAAATTATTTTTCTATCATCAAAAATCTCAGCTAAAAACTCCGCGCTTAGATGCATGGTGTCTGTCCCGTGTATTATTATAAAGGTATCATCACTCGACTCCATGACAACATTTGCAAGAATCTTTCTATCCTCCATTGTCATATCCAAGCTATCTTTATAGATAACACCAGCCAGATCATACTTGGCATCCATACTTTTTAAGATTGCCTCTATTGCTTCGTTACTATATGGAATCTCCAGTTCTCCGTTTAGCGGATTGTATTTTTTGTTAAACGTGCCGCCGCTATTTAATATCAGCATTGTGAATATCCTCTAGTTTTGAAACTATCTTTGTAGCTTTTGATTTTTGATGAGTTCCCAACTCATCAAAAAGATAATTTTCGCAAATTCCAGCCTCTATAGCTGCCTCAATATCTCTCTCTTTATCACCTACTAATATTGAACTCTTCAGATCGATATCAAACTCTTTTTGGGCTTGTAAAATCATACCGGGCTGTGGTTTTCTGCAATTACACTCCCCTGAAATATCTGGATGATGGGGACAGTGATAAACTTTTGCAATTTCAATACCCTCTTTAGCAAACTCATTTACCATCCATATAGTCAGCTTCTCAAAATCTGCTTCATCATAATAATTTCTTGCAATTCCTGACTGATTTGTAACTACAACAATCAGATATCCAAGATCCTGATAATATCTGCAAAGCTCAAATATTCCATCTATGAATTTAAAATCTTCCTTTTTGTAAAGATAGTTAAGTTCAACATTTATGACACCGTCACGGTCTAAAAAAAGTGCTTTTTTCATTAAATACTAACTAACACCCTCGCCAAAAATCTCTTTTTCGATAATGTCACAAATAATATGTCCTATTAATATATGCGACTCTTGTATTCTAGGAGTTGAATCAGACGGCACTACTAAAGCTATATCAGCCATTTTAGCCATCTCTCCTCCATCTCTGCCGACTAAAGCAACTGTCTTTATGCCTTTTTGCTTTGCAACCTCAAATGCATTTATAATATTTTTGGAATTTCCTGAAGTTGAAATACCGATAAAAATATCTCCTTCTTGTCCCATACCCTCAAGCTGACGTGAAAATATCTTGTCGTAGCCGTAATCATTGCCGATAGCAGTAAGGTTTGAGGTATCAGTAGTAAGCGCTAGAGACGGAATAGAAGGTCTGTCAAAGCCGTATCTTCCAACTAGTTCAGCAGCAATATGTTGTGCATCAGCCGCACTTCCGCCGTTTCCCGCCAATATTGTTTTGTTCTTACCTTTATAGAGCTCTACGCACAGTTTGCAGACCTCCACAATTTTATTTAATAACTCTTCATTTTGATAAATAGCTTGTTTTGTCTCAAATGATTTTTTTATCTGATCTTTTATATAATTTTTCATATAACATCCTAAATAGTATGTAAAATAATACCATATAATAAATTGTTAAAGCTTCAAGAATTGTAATATTTTGTATAGTTTGATAGAGTGATTTTGTTTTAATAGTTAATATGATTGATTAGATTAGTAGAAGAAATGATCAACTAGGCAGCGACCTACGTTTCCACACCTGAAAGGTGCAGTATTATCAGCGATGAGAGGCTTAGCTTCTGGGTTCGGAATGGGGCCA
>JBFEYZ010000127.1:0-4891 GCA_041561855.1 Sulfurimonas sp.
AATCCTTGTCCTGAAAAACCATGGTCAGACCTTAAAAAAGGTGATTTAGTAGAAGTTGAAGGTATTGCTTGGAGTGGTCACGGAACAATTACAGCTGTAGATATATCGTTTGACGGCGGTGATAACTATGTTGAAGCAAGTCTTAAAGGACTGGTTCTTCCTAAATCATGGACAAGATTCTCATATATGTACAGATATGAAGGTAAACCTTTATTGATTCAGTCTCGTGCAATGGATGATGCAGGATTCGTGCAGCCGTCTGTTAGTCAAGAGAAAGAGATCATCGGTGTAGAAGGTGTTTATCATAGAAACTCAATTTGTACTTGGGAAGTAAGACAAGATGGTTCAGTTCACAATGTTCAAGTTAGAACAGACAACTGTCCAAGTTAGGGAGATGTAGAAAATGATAAAATTAAATAGTAAACTAATTATTCTTGGAGTTTCTGTAGTTGCGAGTAGTGCACTGTTTTTCACAGGCTGTTTTGCTTCTAATGGTTCTGCAGGTAAGTCGTCTGCAAAAGTTGAGTCAGCTGCTAACGGTATGTACAACCCGACTAAAGATGCTCTTGACGGCGGTGTTACATATAAAAGAGAAAACGGTATGTATACCGCATATGCTCTTAACGATCAGCCGACTACAGGTGTAAATTTCGGTAGAGCTCCGACTCCAAATGAGCTAAAAGCTTGGGATTCAGATATTATGCCGGACGGTACAGGTTTGCCGGAAGGTAGCGGTACTGTTGAAGATGGTGAAGTTCTTTATGATAAAGATTGTGCTGTTTGTCATGGTGAGTTTGGTGCTGGCGGTAAAGGGTATCCAACATTAACTGGTGGTAGCTTGGCATCTCTTACAAATCAAAGAACTTGTCCGGGCAAAGATGCTCCAAACAGAACTATCGGTTCTTACTGGCCGCAAGCTAGTACGCTTATTTGGTACATACGTGATGCTATGCCGTATGCTAACCCAAAAAGCTATACGCCGGATCAAATGTATGCTATGACAGCTTACTTATTGGCTGAAAATGGTGTCCAGATAGACGGTGAAGATATCGAAGAGTTGAATCAAGATAACTTCAAAAAGATCGTAATGCCAAACCGCAACGGTTTTTATCCAGACATCGACGGACCAAACGGTGTTGAGAATGTTAGAGCATTTTTTGCTGAGCCTAAAAATTTCGGTGCAGTCGGAACTCGTTGTATGACTAACTGTGGTAAAGAGCCTGTAGCAAGAATTGCAAATGAGATCACTGCTGTTGTACCTCCATACTCTACTGCAAGAGATCTTCCACCTGTAGATGAGAATGCGGGACCTGTTTCAGAAGCTGAGAAAATGTATGAGAAATCTTGTGCAGTTTGTCATAAAACTGATGCAATGGGTGCACCTGCTGTAGGAGATAAAAATGCATGGGCTACAGTAATGGAGCAAGGCATGGATAGAGTTAACCATAACGCTATAAACGGAATTGGTGGTATGCCTCCAAAAGGCGGCGCGATGGATCTTAGTGACGATCAAGTCAAAGATATTGTTAAATTTATGGTAGAATCTAGTAAGTAAGACTTATTGGATCTACTAACATTATATAAAGGAAAAAAAATGCAAAGAAGAAAATTTTTAAGTTTAGGTGCGACAGCGGTAGCTGCGGCATCTGTTTTACCTGCTAGTTTAAGTGCTACTGATTTTAGAGCTACGGCTCCAAAGGCTTGGGAAGCTCCTAGCTCTAAAGAGGCAATTGAGGCACTATTTGGTTCATCAGAAATGATAGATGGACAAATTGAGATCAAAGCTCCAAAATTAGCAGAAAATGGTGGCGCTGTGCCAATCGGTATTAAATCTAAATTAGATTTAGCTGTAGTTGCTCTTTTCCAAGATGCAAACCCAAGAAGTGCTGTTGTAGTTATGGAGTTACCGGAAGGTGCTGTTGCTGATCTTATGACTAAGATTAAGATGAGAAAAACTGCAAACGTAACAGTAGTTGCAAAAGGCAGAGACGGTAAATTATATTCAGCTGTACAAAAAGTAGAAGTTTCAATCGGTGGCTGTGGAGGTTGATCCAAACCTAAACAGAGTGCAGATACAAACAAAAATAAAAAAAAGGATTAAATTATGAAAATAAAAGCAAAAGAAAAAAAAGGTCTAGTTGAAGTTAAGATCTTACTTGACAGCCCGATGATAGGTAAAGAGGAATCAGAAACAAAAAAAGCAGAAATCAGTTTTCTTACTCATATTACTGCTAAAATAAATGGTAAAGTTGTTTGGGAAGCATCAACAGGACCATTCCTTTCTAAAAACCCTTACTTTATGTTTAACGTACAAGGTAAAAAAGGTGATGAGATCGTTATCGAAACTATCGATGAAAAAGGTAACACTGACAGCGATAAAGATAAAGTAAAATAATTTTCGCACTTCTCTCTTTTTGAGAGAGAAGGTCTCAATAAAAGAGTAAATTTGATGTGTTGTATAACAACACTTCAACTATATTCTTACAACAAAGAGTAAATTAAATAAAAAGGTAAGCAAATATGTTAAACAAGGTTATTAAACCATTACTTGTAACTGCAGTGGCAATGTTACCGCTTGCAACAGCTTCTTTTGCAGACGGTCATGAGGCTGATGCAGATTTTCAATATAATCTAGAGCCAAAACAGGTAAGTGAGAATGTATGGTGTTTTTTTGGAGCACTTGAAATTCCGACAAAAGAGAATGGCGGAAACATGGTAAATACATGTTATATCAAAGGTGACAACAGTTATGTTCTATGGGATAGTGGGCCGTCTTTCATATATGCAAAGCAAGCTTATGAAGCAGTGGCTAAGATTGCAGGAAAACTTCCGGTAAAACATGTTATTTTAAGTCATGAGCATGATGACCACTGGTTAGGCAATAACTATTATAAAGATGTTCACGGAGCAGAGATCGTAGGTCCTGAATCTATTAACAAGAACTATCCGATAGGTCATGAAGATTCTAGAATGTTCAAGACTCTTTCTAAAAATGCTATTAGAGGCACAAAGATCATTCATGTTGACAAATGGCACAAAGAGACTATAAAGTTTAAGGTTGCGGGTGTAAATCTTGAGTATGTTCCGGTTGGAATGGGACACTCTATAGAAGATTATTTCTTGTATATGCCTGATAATAAAGTTATTTTAGCGGGCGACTTGGTAATGAACGGAAGAATTACATCTAACAGAGACGGTTCTGTTATGGGTCAGCTTGCTGCTCTTGAGACAATTAATTCAAAAGATTGGACAACTTTAGTTCCGGGTCACGGATTTATAATTGACAAGACTGCAACTGATGAGTCTGTCCAATATTTTACTCTAACAAAAGAGAGAGTAGAAGCTGCTATGGATGATGGCGTAGACAGTACAGGTATCGTTGAAGCTGTGCCGCTAGAAGAGTTTAAAGACAAAGCTCTTTATGATCTACTGCATGCGGGTAATATTGCTAGAGCATATCTTGAATTTGATATGGGTCTAGAGTAAAAAATAACAATATCTAAGATTTGGCAAAAAAGCCAAATCTTACTCTTCTTTATTTTTCTTCTTCTTTTCTTTCAAATCTTAGCCAAAAGAAATACTACTTATTAATATCAATTGCCTACAAGTATAGATTTCTCTAATGTATAAAGCTCATATCTAATATGCTTGAAATTCTCACTATATTCTGCACTATGAAGCTTGTAGAGCTCTTCTAGTACTCTTGCAGACTCTTGTGCTCTTTTAAAATTAGCAAGAATTATTGCTGATATATCACTTCTGTTAAGCTCGCTATTAATAGTAGTTCGAAGTACATCATTGACGCTATCGCGCTCTTTCAGTAACTCCAGTGTTTCATTGATTTTTGCTTTATGTCTTAGTTGTTTTAAGCGGGAGGAGAGTTCTTTGTTGTTATCTCTATATCTTACAATATCTTCAACAACTCTAATACCTTCTTTGAGGCGGTTTAAATTGGCATCAATCACCCGATAAAGTTCGGGTGATAATTGATTATTCATCACTTCCAAATATACCAAAAAGGTGTAGAAGAGAAGTGAATATATTTAAAAAGTCTAAATAAAGAGCAATGGCACCGTCAATAGGTGTTTCATATGCGCCTCTGATTATATTCTGAGTGTCGTAAATTACTAATACGCTAAACAGAATAACAACAGCTCCTGATATGACTATAGCCATTAATGGATTTCCCAAAAATATGTTAATAATAGAAAATGCAATAATAACTACAAGAGCTATCATTAGCGGCTTTCCATAACTTGAGAAATCTTTGGTTGTTTTGACGGCATAGAAGCTCATAGCTCCAAAAACAAGAGCCGTCATTGCAAAAGCATTTCCGACAATAGTTCCGCCACCGTTCAATCCTAGTGTGTGTGAAAGCAGCGGTGCCAACATTAAACCTGTCATAAACACAAACCCAAACATTACAGCTAGATTTATTCCAGGCTTATGTTTCACAAAGTGTAAACCTATTAAAAGTCCAATCTCTAAAATTAGTAGAGGGAAAAAGTTGGCTGCAACAGTTCCAGCCATAGGTACACCAACGTAAGCGCCAACAGCACCTGCCATCATAGAAGCTGCAAAAAGCTTATAAGTCTCTTTTACAAAAGATACAATTTGCGTTTCGCTTCTAGTCTGAGTACTGTATGCAGATGCATTTCCTCTCGCATAATCACGATTGTAAAGTCCCATGTTATTCCTTATATATATGTAATACAAAATGATTTACATATTTGTATGTATAAGAATTTTATAGATAAAGAGTTAATAAATAGCAACATCATACAGTTAATAGATAATTTATTATTAGTAAAAGTTATTAATTTATATAGAAAACTTAACAGTTATGAAAAAGTTTTAAAATTTACAGGCAAAAGTATTGACTTCTAAGATT
>JBFEYZ010000128.1:0-4890 GCA_041561855.1 Sulfurimonas sp.
ATGTAATATTGGAGCTTTGAAGTTTTATCATATAGTCAAGTTCGTTGTACCTCTGCTGCAACATCTCGCAAGCACTCTCTATTCTGGCGATCCTCTTAAAATCTTTTTCGCTCTCAAGGCTTTTTTTCAACATATGAATGTTTGTCTTTATGGTGCTTATGGGAAGATTTAGCTCATGAAGCGTCTCAGTCGAGAGGTTCTGAAGGTTTGTTACATGTTCAAAAAGCGGGTCGATGGAGAGTTTTGAGATAATAGCTCCAGCAAAGAGGCCGAGTCCAAGCAGCGTAAAAATAAGCAAGAGTGTGTTTTGTGTCTGTGCAACAGAAGTAAAGTAGTATAAGATTCCCATTAGCATAGTGACAGTAAGTATGTAATATATAAAAACAGTGATACGCAGATTACGAAACAAGTTTGTATCCTATGCCTCTTACATTTTCTATGTTCATCTCGGGGATAAGCTGTTTTATACGTGTTATATATACTCTTACTGCCCCGTCGCTTCCGCTTTCACTGCTGCTCCAAAGCTCATCAATGATCAT
Organism: Sulfurimonas sp.; assembly: GCA_041561855.1. Taxonomy (GTDB): domain Bacteria; phylum Campylobacterota; class Campylobacteria; order Campylobacterales; family Sulfurimonadaceae; genus Sulfurimonas. Next base: position 540 of record JBFEYZ010000128.1, read on the forward strand.
CTCTTTAGGTACTGTATTGTTTATATGTTTCATAAGAAGCAGAAGAAGATCGTACTCTTTCTTAGATAGATTAAGCTCTTGGTTTTTGTACAATATCCGTTTATGGACTGTATCGTGATAGAGAAGTTCATTGGATTTTGCGGCAGTGCTGTTTGCTCTATTTAAGATCGCGCTTATACGAAGAAGCATCTCGTCCGCATCAAAGGGCTTTGTCATATAGTCGTCCGCACCGTTTAAAAAGCCTCTCTTTAGCATCTCTTTGCTTTTGTGGGATGTCAAAAACATGGCGGGGGTCTTGTCGTCAGAATCCCTAAGCTCTTTTAAGAGCGTCATACCGTCTACAATAGGCACGTTAACGTCTAAAAGATATAGGTCGAACTTGTGAGAGTAGGTAATGTCTATGGCGTTTTGTCCGTTTGTAACATGTGTTACGTCATAGCCGGCATCCTGCAGAAGGTCTATAATAGTATCTGCAAAGAGTATATCGTCTTCAAGCAGCAGTATTTTATTCAATGCTCTCTATCGCCCAGTTTATAATTTTGCCTGCATACATAGGAACAACGCCGTTGTAGGTATCAGGTATGACAAAAGGGCGTTTTTCTAAAATCACCTCTTTGAACTCGGGGCATATACCGTATATATTTTGCGCATTGTCGCTTACAAAGGCTTGAAGGTTCTCAAGTTTGTCATACTGCTCAAATATTTCACACAGAAGCTGAAGCGCTATAGGTGCGCTAAACACTCCGGCTGCACATCCGGAACACTCTTTTTTCTCTTTTGAGTGAGGTGCAGAGTCTGAACCGAACATCACCTTTGGGTGTGCTTCAAGAGCAACGCTTAGCAGTGCATCAAGATCCTCGGGTCTTTTTGCAATAGGTTTGCAGAAGTTATGCGGCATCATCATTCCGCCTACCACATCATCAAGGGTTAAAAGAAGATGATGAACCGTTATGGTCGCATAGAGGTTTTTGTGCTTGTCGAGCATATCTACCGCCGCTTTTGTCGTAATATGCTCCATTACAATTTTTAGATCTGGAAAGTTGGTAGCAAGAAGATCATAGATGTTCATAAACTCCGCTTCTCTATCCATAACGAAACCGTCAGTCTCACCATGTACGCAAAGGGGGATGCCAAGTATACTCATAGCCTCTAACGTTTCGCGCATCTCCTCTATGTTAAACGATGACACGCCTCCCTCCGAGTTAGTCGTAATCCCGGCAGGATAGAGCTTGATTGCCGTAATATGCTCTTTTACGTCAGAGAGGAATTTTTTATCGTAGTTTTTATAAAAAAGCGTCATATATGGTTCAAAATAGTCGTTCGGAACGGCTGCTATTATGCGCTCTTTATAAGCTTTTACATCTTCAAGTGTCGTAACAGGCGGAACAAGGTTAGGCATGATCAAAGCACCGCTGAAGCTATAGGCGCTAAGAGGAGCTACATTTTCAAGCATTACGCCGTCTCTAAGGTGAAGGTGCATATCAAGCGGCATTAAAAGTGTATGGGTTTTCATAGGGAGTCCTTTGCGTTTTGTATAAGATCGTTAATCTCTTTTTCGTAGAGTTTTGCTTCTTCTTGCGAAGTAGATTCAAAGCGGGTGACAAGAACCGGTGTGGTATTGCTCGCACGCACAAGCCCCCATCCGTGTTCAAAGTTTATGCGCACTCCGTCTACATCTATAATATCTTTGATAGCAGGAAACGTCTTGGGAGGGTTTTTGAGAAGCTCTTTTACTTTGTCGATTATCTTAAACTTCTCGCTCTCGGTCGTATGAACTTTTATCTCTTCGGTTGAGAAGACCTTTGGAAGTTTTTCAAGTTCAGCATCAAGATCGACTCCGTCATGGAGGAGTTCTAGCATTCTGAGCGTAGCGTAGATGGCGTCATCGTAACCGAAATAGCGGTCTTTGAAAAATACATGCCCGCTTACTTCACAAGCAAGATCAGCATTTACCTCTTTCATCTTTACCTTTAGGTTCGAATGGCCTGTTTTGTACATCACCGCTTTTGCACCGCGGCGATTTAACTCGTCATACATTACTTGTGAACATTTCACCTCGCCAACGACTGTCGGCTTATCCATCTTCATAGCGAACAGAAGTGCCATCATATCGCCTTTGATGTTGTTTTTATGCGTGAGTACGGCGATCCTGTCTGCATCACCGTCGTATGCAAAAGCTATGTCCCCATCAGATTTTAAAAGCTCTTTTACATCTTCGAGATTGTGTTCATCAGAAGGATCCGGATGGTGGTTTGGAAAAGTTCCGTCCGGATCGGTATAGAGACCTTTCGTGTTCAGTCTTAAAGTGTCAAAAATCCTTTCGGTAACGACTCCTGCAACGCCGTTTCCGCAGTCATATACTATGCGCGTTGGCATATCTTTGAGGTGAGAAAATTCGCTGATAAGAAAGTCTACGTATCTTGTAACGGCATCTATTTTTGTTACGTCTCTTTTGGCAGCTTCCGGAAGCTCAATTGCTTCACACTCCCTCCCTAGTGCATAAATATCTTCTCCAAAAAAAGGTGCTTTGTCTACGGTTATCTTAAATCCGTTGTATTCGCTTGGATTGTGCGAGCCCGTGATCATTACAGAAGCAGACGGAGTGATGCCGTCCCACTCCTGATAGTTGGTAAAATAGTTTACCGGGGTAGGAACAAGCCCCATGTCCAAAACTTTTTTGCCGCCGGCATTAAGTCCTTGAACGAGGTACTCAAAGAGAATAGGGGAGTGGCTTCTAGCATCATAGCCGACAGCTACGTAATCTCCCTTGATTTTTGAGGAAAGCGCATAACCTATGCGTGTAACGCTCTGTTCATTTAACTCTTTTTCGTAAATACCTCTGATGTCATACTCTCTGTAGATGCTCACTATGCCGCCTTTTGTAGTTTATGGATGTAATTTTACTATAAATGACTTATAATCAGATAATCAAGGATAATAGTAGCCGTAAAATAGATTAAATTTTTCATAACTCTCTTATGCTATTATTATAAAAAAATTAAAGAGAAGTTATGAGCAAAGCAGAGACGGTCTATCTAAAAGATTATAAAGCACCGAGTTTTTTTATAAAGAGTTGCGATCTGGTATTTGAACTATTTGAAGAGCATACGCAGGTTACAAACCTTATGAGTATACAGAGAGCAGATAGAGGTGCAAAAGATTTAGTGTTGGATAGTATAGATCTTGAACTTGTAGAGATATATCTTGATGACGAAAAGCTTGATGAGAGCAGATACGTTATAGAGGAAGAGAGGCTTATAGTCCTAAATGTCAGCGACAGCTTTAAGCTGATAATCATAAATAAGATATATCCGCAGTTAAACAGCGAGCTTGAGGGGCTTTACAAGTCGGGAAATATTTTCTGTACGCAAAACGAGCCTGAAGGTTTTAGAAGAATAACTCCCTACATAGACCGCCCAGATGTAATGGCTGTGTTCAAGACGACTCTCGTTGCAGAGAAGGAGCGCTACCCTGTTTTGCTTAGCAACGGAAACAGAGAATCAAATTTCAGACTAGATGACGGAAGACACGGCGCCACATGGTTTGACCCGCATCCAAAGCCATCCTATCTTTTCGCACTTGTCGCAGGAGATCTGGGAGTCGTGCAGGACAAGTTTGTCACAAGAAGCGGCAAATATGTAAGACTATACATTTATACCGACAGAGGGAATGAGTCTAAGTGTAAACATGCAATGAAGTCTCTAAAAGACGCGATGAAGTGGGATGAAGACGTTTACGGGCGTGAATATGATCTGGATCTCTACAATATAGTCGCAGTCGATAGTTTTAACATGGGAGCGATGGAGAATAAGGGGTTGAATATCTTCAACTCAGCTTACGTGCTGGCAGACGAAGATACGGCGACGGATGCTAATTTTATGGGTATTCAGAGTGTTATTGCGCATGAGTATTTTCATAACTGGACTGGAAACAGAATAACCTGCAGAGATTGGTTTCAACTCACATTAAAAGAGGGCCTGACGGTATTTCGCGACCAGTGTTTTTCGGCTGATCTAAACTCAAAAGAGGTGCAGCGCATTGAAGATGTAGATGCCCTTAGAGAGAGACAGTTCGTGGAGGATGCTTCTCCGACTGCGCACCCTATTCAGCCTGATTCATACATAGCGATAAACAACTTCTATACGGCTACGGTTTATGAAAAAGGAGCTGAGGTCATACGAATGCTGCATACTCTTTTGGGAGAGCAGAAGTACCGCAAGGCGATGGATCTCTACTTTGATGCGTTTGATGGACAAGCGGTTAGAACGGATGACTTTTTATGGGCAATGGGCAAAGCCGGCGGGATCGACCTTGGGCAGTTTGAGAGGTGGTACCATCAATCAGGTACGCC
>JBFEYZ010000129.1:0-4766 GCA_041561855.1 Sulfurimonas sp.
ACGAAGATATGGAAGAATCCCTTCTTTTCTGACCTCAGCCAATCTTTGCGTCAAACGGTGGGCCAAATATATCGGAAGCGGCATAAGGACATCGGTTTCACGGCAAGCGTATCCAAACATCAGACCTTGATCCCCGGCACCTATCTCTCCGTCAGCCTGACTCACGCCTTGATCTATATCAGGCGACTGCTCTCCGACAGCATTTAAAACTGCGGCAGAACGGTAATCAAACCCGTATGTTGCATCTGTATAGCCGATCTCTTGGACAACCTTGCGAACTATATCCTGCATCGGTGCGTATGTCGTAGTTTTAAGCTCGCCTGCTATTATACAAAATCCGTTTGATACCAAAGTTTCACACGCGACATGCGCAGAGGTATCATGCTCAATAATATAATCCAGAATTGCATCACTGATCTGATCTGCCATCTTATCAGGATGCCCCTCTGTTACAGACTCTGAAGTAAAAATATACTCTTTTGGAGTAGAAGCTTCTTTTGTCATCGATTTTCCTTAACACTATTTAAAATGACAAAAGTATAGCAAAAAAAATCATATACGAAATTTCAAACTTTCATTATCTCTTAAAGCTTTTTACTACACTGAGGCATTTTAGTTTTATTAATATACTTTGGTTAAAATTTTGCAAACAAACCAAAAGGATTTTTATTATGTTAGTAACAAACCCAGCTCCTGATTTTACGGCAACTGCAGTTTTAGCGGATGGTTCTATAGTCGATGATTTCAAATTGTCTGAAAATTTTGGCGAAAAAGGTACGGTTGTATTTTTCTATCCTTTAGACTTTACTTTTGTATGCCCATCTGAGATAATTGCATTTTCTCATAGAATCGATGAATTTAAAAGCCGTGGCGTAAACGTTATCGGTGTCTCTGTAGACAGCCAGTTTTCGCACTTTGCATGGAGAGAGACTCCTGTAAATAACGGCGGTATCGGTAGAATCAAATACCCTCTTGTTGCAGACTTGACAAAACAGATCTCAAGAGATTATGACGTTCTTTTCGGTGAGTCTGTAGCTCTTCGCGGTTCGTTTCTAATCGACGCAAAAGGCATAGTCCGTCATGCAGTTATTAACGACCTTCCACTTGGAAGAAACATAGATGAGATGATCCGTATGGTCGATACTATGCAGTTTACAGACGAGCATGGTGAAGTTTGTCCTGCTGGATGGCAAAAAGGCGATGAGGGTATGAAAGCTTCAACTGAAGGTGTTGCAGAGTACTTGGCAAAAAACAGCGAAAAACTGTAAAACAGCCGCAGAAAAGTGAGGGTTAAAAGCCCTCCTTTCCTCTTCTTTTCTTACTATTAATTACTACCATCCGGAAATTTTTTTTGTAAAATTACTTTTTTTTATATTGCTTTGTTGAACTTATGCTGGTATCATTTACTCTAAAAATTCAAAATAATGGATCAATATGAAAACTCTACTATTGACATTTTTGATTGTTATATCTCTAATTGCTTCTGAAAAAGAGGAGATAAAATATATCGTCGATGCCAAAAACTACGGTCTAGTCGCCGCAAAAGAGGCATTTTATGTAATTGACAGCCGTAAATACGGTACTATGCAGGAGTACTTTGCCTTTGCCAAAGAAGAAGATGCAAACGAGCATATAAAAAAATATGGGGGGAAAGTAGTAAATTACGAGACCTATCAAAAGATAAAAGAAGAGGCTTCCAAATAACCGTCTGTTAAACTCCTCTTTTTACAAACTCCAAGGCTTTGTGATTTACAAACACTATATCTCTCCACTGTCTCTTAGGCGCTATCAGATTTAGCCGCTTCGGATTTGAACTTCTAGATATTGCCACATAAAACTGAGAGGGCGCAAAAATCTCGTTTGTCTCGATTATAAGATCCTCTATACTCATGCCCTGGGATTTATGGATGGTTATTGCATATGCCAGTTTTATAGGGTATTGATAGACACTGAAGAGACTCTCTTGAAGCACCTCTTTTTTGCCGCCCACACTCTTTTCTTTCCACACCTCTTTACTTTGAGAGACCGTCTCAAGCTTTACTATAACGCCGTCTCTTTTTTGTACATAGACATATGTCGCATCTATATTTACGACTACTCCCCGCTCACCGTTAAAGTAGTTCCAGGCATTTCTTGTAAAAAGCACAGGAACACCTATTTTCAGCTCAAGCTCCTTCTCTATTCTTGCGTCATCCATAAAACGCTCTATATCGTTCTCTTTTACACTTTTAGAGTGCTTTATTACTCCCGCCTCTTTAATGTGCAGCTCACTCTCTACAAACTCAAGCTGATTCTTGTTGTGCAGTGATGCCGATATATTTTTACCGAACAAAAATGTAAACTCGCTCAAGTCCTGCGGCAGCGGTTTTATAAACTCATTGAGAGCGTTGTGTATCTTTTCATCTACGAAACCGTCTCTTACGCTTGATAGAAGTTCTATAAAATCGCTGTCATTTGTTCTATAGACATGAGTTAGTTCAACATGTTCAAAATCAAACTCTCTCCATGAAGCGGACTCAAACGCAAACCTCACCTCCTTATAACCGCGGACTACCGGAGGAAGCTGCAAAAAGTCGCCCACAACAAGTAGCGAACCCTTAAAATCACTCTGCTGAAGCCTTAAGCGTATCATATCAAGCAGAGCATCGCTTACCATCGATATCTCGTCTATAACGATCAAATCCATGCTGGAGATAAGTTTTTTTACTTTTTTGCTTGCCTCAAGTTTTCCGTTGATCTCAAGCTCGCTTAGGCTTGCGGCAATTCCCAAGTCCAAAAAACTGTGCAGAGTCTGACCGCCTATAAGTGTTGCCGCCATTCCGGTAGAAGCGAGTTTTGCTACTTTTTTAGACTCGCTCTCATAATATTTTATAACTTCTCTTGTAATAGTAGTCTTTCCGACTCCCGCGCCGCCAGTTAAAAAAATACTCTTTTTCAGCCTTAGTTTTTCAATGACTCTGTTCAAATAATCCATAAAAAATTATACTATAATAACGAAAAGTTTATGAGGATGTTGACGTAATTATGGAAAGAATATTAGTAGTAGAAGACAACAAGACTTTAGCAAAACTTATTGCAAAAAAAATAGCGATTGAACTTAATTTTGAAGTTGATGTTGCGTATAACCTATCTGAAGCAAAACTCTTCTTAAAAAGATACAAATATTTTTTGACTCTGCTCGATATCAATCTTCCAGATGCCCCAAACGGCGAGATCGTAGATTATGCTATAGATAAGAAAAACCATGTCATTGTTCTTAGCGGAAATATAGACAAAGAGTTCAGAAAGAAGATGCTCAAAAAAAACATAATTGACTACGTCACGAAAAGCGGGGCAAATGACGTCAACTACATTATCCAGACGATAAGAAGACTCAAAAAAAACCAAAGCCACAAAATACTGCTTATAGACGACTCTCTCATATTTAGAAAACAGATGCAAAGCATGCTTGAAAATATGTTCTTCAAAGTCATATCGGTTGCACACGGAGAAGAGGCACTCGGTATGCTGGAGACAACCCCCGATATCAGTCTTGTACTTACTGACTACCACATGCCTGTCATGAACGGACTTGAATTGACAACCGAGATCAGAAAAAAATATATGAAAAATGATCTTGCAGTTATTGTCATTTCCGGTGATGACGATGATGAAACGACTGCCCTGTTTTTAAAACACGGCGCAAACGATTACATAAAAAAACCGTTTTCAAAAGAGGAGTTTTCCTGCCGTATAAACAACTCTATCGAAGCGCTTGAAAATATACACAAAATCACCAACAACGCAGAGCGAGATTTTTTAACCGGTCTTTACAACAGAAGATATTTCTTTAAAAACGCCTCGAAATATTTTGATGATGCTCAGAAAAACTCTGAACATTTTGCAATTGCAATGATAGATATAGACAATTTCAAAAAGATAAACGACACCTACGGGCATGATGCAGGAGACAGAGCGATCGTGCATCTGGGAGACATCTTAAGAACAAATGTATCAAACGAGGATATCGTAGCAAGGTTTGGAGGGGAGGAATTCGGTGTTTTGCTTAAAGGCGTATCTGCAAAACAAGCAGTAGAGATACTTGAGAGGATCAGACAAAATGTCCAGACCAGCAAGACTACAGGCAACAATAATGAAGAGATTAACTACACTATCTCTATAGGGCTTGTGACAACAAACGACGAAAACCTGGATGCAAGTATAAATGAAGCCGACATGATGTTATACAACGCTAAACAAAACGGAAGAAACCAGATAGTTACAAACTAAGCAAATAAAACTCTTGTAAATAAAGATATTATTAGCAGATCATTCCAGTACGATAGTAGTACCAAAAGGCACATCAACATCTTTTGGTACTATCCACTTCACGTCATAGTTTGGCTCATCACTTGGAAAAATTCCATCCAGATCACTGAAGTAAAGAAGCAGCTGAACATCGAGCAGCTCTTTGTCTATAAACTCAAAAACAGGTCTGAAGTCGGTTCCTCCTCCGCCTTTGATGTCAGCTTCTAAATTATCGCCGCCCCAAAAGGTTTTATGCAGCCTGATTTTATCATCACATACAAGCATATCTATCTGAAAATTAGTGACTGTCAGCATCAAAAAATTAAGCTCGCTTAAAAACTCGTTTAAAAGTTTTTCATCAACCGAACCCGAACTGTCGACTGCCACGACGATCTTGACTCTTTGGGTTGTAGAAGACGGCAGGTATATGCCTCTGTAGAGAAGTTTTTTGCTCGGCGGGATAAGAACGTAATCATCTC
>JBFEYZ010000130.1:0-4704 GCA_041561855.1 Sulfurimonas sp.
AGTTGATGGCAAGATTATAGAGGCTTTGCCAAATGCAACATTTCGTGTTGAGTTAGAAAACGGGCATATTATTTTATGTCATATTGCAGGAAAGATGCGTATGCACTATATTAAAATATTACCGGGTGACAAAGTTAAACTAGAATTGACACCATACTCTCTTGATAAGGGTCGTATCACTTACAGATACAAATAAGAAGAGGTTTTTCCCTCTTTTTATCACAATTTACTCTTATAAATAATTAAATTAAGCTCTACTTTGTATAATTCCTATATATAGTTATATAAGGATTTATAATGTTATACTCCCTCTTTTTCCGTATGCGTTTTGTTCACTATGTCGGAATCATACTGCTTATACTCAACGGAACATTTTTTACTGACAATATTATCGGACAGATCATCCAGTATGTAGTAGCGGCTGTTATTGTCGTTCACGACTTAGATGAGAAATACAACGGTGTTGATATGACAAAATCTTTAATACAGCAGCTTGAAAATCTTGAGCATGGAGAAAAAATCGTTTTAAAGAACAGTTATAACTCAGAGCTAAGTAAAGCAGCTGAAAATATGAACAAGTTTCAGGAGATATTTTTACAGGCACAAGACACAAACGAAAAATCACATACGATTGAGAAAATAGTTAGTAGGATAAATAGCGACTACGAAAATACCAAGATGAGCATGATAAATGAGAGAGAACTTCTTGCCAAAGTCGTATCAATAGGCGAGAAATTAAAGATGGTGCTCAGTAATGATTTAGTGGATGCCTCAAACTCAAAAGAGAACATAACGGAAGTAAGCGAAAATCTAAACAGCATTAAAAATGAGATAACTGACATAGTAAATCAACTTCAAGATGCTTCAAGTACGCAAAATATTCTAGCTAACGATCTAAGCAAGGTGTCGGATGATGCAAATCAGGTCAAAGAGGTTATTTTGGTCATTGCGGATATAGCAGATCAGACAAACCTTCTTGCACTAAACGCCGCTATTGAAGCAGCACGCGCAGGAGAACACGGAAGAGGATTTGCAGTTGTTGCGGATGAAGTTAGAAAACTGGCAGAGAGAACGCAGAAATCACTTACCGAGATAAATGCGACCATTAACGTAGTAAGCCAATCCATAAACGACGCAAGCGAACAGATGAACAGAAACTCCCAATCTATAGAGTCTTTGGCAGAACTCTCTACAGGAGCATCAAAACGTATGGAGAGTATCTCTCAGGCAATCGGAAACGGAGTTGCATTGGCTGATAGAACGGTCGAGAGCTATACTCAAAATGCCAAGACTACAGAAGAGATAATAGGCAATATTGTGAAAATCGACGAACTTTCAAAAAGAAGTAACGAAAGTATTAAGATTATAAAAAATAGTGTGGAAGAGCTTAGTAAGGTCGTTTAATGGATAGGTGCTAAAAATGTAATATCTTTACATTTTTAAAGCCCAGTTTTTTGTATAGAATATACCAGTTTACGGAAGCTTCAAATATAGTCTCATTATATACGATAATATCTCTGTCTTTAACCAAGTTCAATTTAAGAGCAAACTCACTGAATTCATCCTTGCTTCTAAGCGTGAGATCATCGAAAAAATTATCGCGATAGTCTCTGTCTATAATATATGATACGTCAGAAAACAGATCTGAGCTTTGCAGTTTGTCGCTTCCATCGATAACGGTAATATTTTGACTGTTGCTATTTACATGGTCCAGCCCTACTAAAAAGTCTGGATTATGTTTTATTGTATAACTGCCGTTCTCTTTAGCAGAACTTTTTTTAGTAGAGACGAGAGTGTGGTGCTCAAACACCCACGACATATAACCGCCCTCAAGTATTGAGATGTTCTCAAACCCGTGTTCTATCAAAACATATGCCAAATATGTTGATTTTTGAAGATCATCGTAACTGTTTCTTGAGTATATAACCACATGCGAGTCCGGGTTTATTCCAAGATTTATGATCTCTTTTTGTACATTCTTACCGTAAGTCAGGGCTAGTCTCTTGTATCTGCTTTTGGTAAATTTGGAGATATCCGCATGAAGAGCTCCTTTTATATGGCTTTTATCATACATATCGCTTACATCTAAAAGAACGAGCTTCTCATCGTTTAGCAGCTCTTTTAGCCTATCAGGCGTTATAAATGCATCATAGGCATATGAATAAAAGGCAAGGATAAGAAGGGTAAGAATATGTTTCATGGGCGGTTTAAAACGTCTGCGTATTTCTAAATTCTGAAATCTCTGTCTCAACCATCTCGTTTATCATTATCTTGAAAAGATCGGAGATCATATTTGGGGAGACATCTGCCTGAATAGCCGAGTGGCGAACTTTTTGCAAGATATAATCTACTCTGTCTTCGGCTTTTACCTCTTCTATACTGTTTTTGAATGAAGCTGCCTGACGCACAAGATGGCTTCTTTTTGAGATAAGATTTACGATCTCGTCATCTATCTTATCTATCTCTGTTCTGACCTCTTCGAGGGAGTTGCACTTTTTTATTTTTGACATGGTAGATTCTCCGTTTTTAATAGGACATATTACCCAAAAAGAGATAATAAATTCTAGTTGGGTTTTATGATTTTTTTTATCTCTTTTGGCAGATGTGCAAAGGGAATGTTTTTAATTCCAGATTTTACACCATCTTCATAAGCCATAACATCAACGCTCATTTTCAGTGGAAAAAAACGCAAAAGAGTGTATGAGTTTTTTCCATGCGAAAAGGATATGTTCTGCAGCTCTATACTCTTTTTATCTTTTGCCATCTTAGCTCTTTAGATATATTCCAGTATCTTTAACTTCTATTTCTTGACTCTCTTGAAGAGCGGTAAGTGAACGTTTGAACTCTTTTTTGCTAAGTCCGAAAACATCTTTTATAAGTTCCGCATCACTCTTGTAGTTGTAAGGCATCACTCCGCCGCTTTTTTTTAAAAGAGACAAAACTTTTTCGCATGAGATATCTTTTTGTTTTGTTCCGCCTGAGCGAAGTTTTAAGTCTATGCAGCCGTCTTTTCTTACGGTTTTTACATATGCCTTTCTTCTGCTTCCGATCTCTATCGTCTCAAAGATCTCGTTATGATAAATAAGTCCCTCATATCTCTCTTCTACAACGCACTTAAAGCCAAGAGGAGTTCTTGCAATGATGAGTATATCGACCTCTTTGTTTGGAGCGAGTCCTTTTGGTCTTTTGTCAAAAAAGTTGCCAAGTTTCTCTGTTCCGACAAGTCTGTGCGTTTTTTCGTCATATACTACTCTTAGAAATCTTTTATCTCCGATTTTGAACTTCTCTTTTTGAAACATATTCGGAACAAAGAGGTCTTTTGCCAGACCCCACTCTACAAAAGCTCCGAAAGGAGCAACGTCAACGACTTCAAAAAGAGCATACTCATCAAGCATAGCTTTTGGTTTAATAGTCGTAGCTATAAGCCTGTCTTCCGAGTCGGTGTATAAAAAGACCTCCAAGAGGGTTCCTTCTTGCATATCATCCGTTACGTAAGCTTGCGGCAGAAGTACGTCTTTTTCATCGAGTGCTGTTAAAAATATACCGTGGGGGGTGTGTCTGTTAACTTCGAGGCAGTTTATGCGCCCAAGTTCTAAATGCTGGTTCTGTTCCAATATGTTTCCTTGTAATTCCGTCTGTCTCAAACATCTTTTTGAGAACTTTTTTGACATTATATCCTCTTTAGTATATCAAACGCTATTGGTATATAAACATTGTCATAATTATGGCAATCTTAAAAATATTTTCATTTCAAAAGTGCTAAGAATATAAACAGAGGAATTTGATATTATTTGAAAAATTTACATAAAATAAGGAAAAAAATATGTTCAAGATTATTGTAGAAAAAGAGTGCAGCTGTTTTAAAAAAAAGTGACTTGGTAAACGGTTTGGAGATGGCCTCAAAAGATGGTGCTCTTTTAAAATCTATTGAGATGAGAGATACTATGAACGATGAGTTCTGCGGCAAGCACAGCTTTAAAGTTCAAGAGGTCGGAGATAACTTTGTTATCGCAATGAGCGATTCTACAAGTAACGGATGCTGCGGCGGCGGATGTGGAAGTCACTAAGACTTCCATCCGATTACAACCTCTCGTTTATTAGCGAGAGGACCTCTTCCACGCTCAGAACTCTTCCCGTACTTACAACTTCTTTATCTATTACAAGCCCGGGAGTGCTAACGACCTGATACTCCATTATCTTCATAATATCATCCACTTTTTCTATCTGAATGAATTTTCCGCTCTTTGCAACCGCCTCTTTTACAACCGCTTCAAGTGTTTTACACTTTGCACAGCCTGTTCCTAAAATCTCTATTTTCATGCTTCTTCCTTTTATAAAATCATATTAAAAAGATACCCGACTATAAGTATCCCAAAGCCTACCACACCGAAAAATATCGCTATGAGTTTAAGCGATAGGACTCTTTTTAAGATCATCGCTTCGGGCAGGCTAAGTGCCACTACCGCCATCATAAAACTAAGAGCCGTTCCAAGAAGCATCCCTTTTTGCGTCAGCACTTCGACCAGCGGTAATATCCCCGCAGCGCTGCTGTACATCGGAATCCCCATAACAACTCCTATTATCGGTGCGTACCAAGCATCTCCGCCTGCATATTTGCTTATAAAGTCGGCTGGAATATAGCCGTGGATAAATGCGCCGATACCGACACCTATGATTACATAGAGGTATATCTTTAAAAAGATA
>JBFEYZ010000131.1:0-4690 GCA_041561855.1 Sulfurimonas sp.
GATTTTTTGATTCAAAAAATCTTAAAAACTCTTCTCTAATATCCATAAACGTATCTCTTGCTATAAAATTGGGCGATTATATCTAAAAATAGCACTTTAACTCTTTAAAGAGATACTCTTTTACTTTTTATGGCACCTTGAACATAGTCCCATTGCACTCTGGCTCTGCAAAAGAGAAGGTGCATTTGATACATGTGGATTATGACAACTTACACAGCTAAGATCCTCTCCATCTCTTGAGGGATCCTTTACGTTATGCGTCGGATGTGCTTTTCTTCCAAAAGTTTTTACGATATGTACCCCCTCGATCTTATCTTTATGACATCCGGTACAGAGTTCCCAAGCCGGTTTTCTCAAATAAAACTTACTTGATGAAGAGTGTGAGTTATGGCATCTGTTGCATCTTCCTGATTCTGCCGGCTCATGGTGGAATCTCTTCTTGCTCCACTCCTCTTTATGCTTTTTATGACATGAGAGACAAATCTCCTCTATCGGGTCCGGAACACTATATTTTGTCTTGGCTTCATCCGCTTGGTTAAGGACTCCGACCTTGCCGTTGTGACATGACGTACAGAGCCAGTTAACAGATGGTGCGTGCGAATGCTCCTCTTTGTTTATCTTTTTATGACACTCGTAACAGTTGGATTTTGTAATATCTTCAAATGCTACACCATCAACCTCGTTTACACTCATATCGTGGCATTTTGAACAGATATTTTCATTCTCATCGCTGTGAAAATAGCTCTTTTTATAGCCTTGCGGCGGGTATCTGTAATCTTTATCGACTTTTGATGTTAAAAAAAGCTCTTTTGTCTCCTCTTTCACTGCTTTACCGTCTTTATATCCGATTATCCTGAGACTGTTTCCTCCAAGATGCAGATTGACACTTTTGCAGTAATGTGAGCGCTTTTGATTGACCTCTATAGTGAATGTCTCATTTGCCTCATTTGATATGACAAGAGAGTCGATGGAAGCAAAATCAGCTTCAACAACAACCGAAGCAAGACTCTCCTCTTTTACCTCTCTATCATAAGGATTTACAATGCTAAACGCATATGCTTCACTCAAAAAGAGCAGCAGTAAAAAAAAGAGTGTGAAAATTCTCATTTTTTCATCTCCTCTGGAGCTTTTTTTAGAAAAAACGGGCGGTTTGAAGCGTGAGGCGTATGGCACTCTATACATAAGCCTCCATAGTTTATACCTGCACATGCGGAGCCTTTACTATCTCTTGCTTTTATATGCTTATCTTTATGACATCCCAGACATATCTCATTTACGTCTTTACGGATAAACATACTGTATGGGCCCGAGTGAGGGTTGTGGCATTTATCGCAGTGCCCTGCATCCAAAGGTTCGTGACGATACCAAGCACTGCTCCAAAGCTCTTCATTCTCCTTGTGGCACTCAAAGCATGAGGCATCCATCGGTCCCTTGGTAAGATATTTTGATACGTTCTTTTTACTCTCGCTATGACAACTTGTGCATAGCCAGTTTGCCGAAGGAGCGTGGGCGTATTTCTCTTTATTTATGTTCTTGTGACAGCCGTAACAATTTGATTTAGTAACATCTACAAATGCAATATCCTTGATCTCGTTTACGCTCATATCATGACATTTTGCACAAAACTTCTCATTCTCATCACTGTGAAAATAGCTCTTCTGATAACCTTTTGGCGGATATTTAAACTGATGATAAAGCTCTGAGGAGACATAGACATTCCTACTCTTCTCACTTACCAAAACAGTGCCTTTGTAAGCACGGACAAGAACTCTGTTTTCGCCTAAGCTCAAAGTTATATTTGCACAGGCCGTATCATCAGAAAGACTCAAATCCACGCTCTTCATATCAGGAAATACGCCTATCTCAACTCTATCAAGCTGTTTTTTATCAATACTCAAAACAACATTTAAGGTCAGTTCTGTTTGAAGGTGCTTCTCTTTTGGAGTAATTATCTCTACTAAAGAATCCTCTGCAAAAGCGCCGCTCAAAAAGATACAGAGAGCCAGCACTGCTTTTGCAAAGAGATCAAAAGGTCTCACTTTCCGATACCTTTTGGATTTATGCGATCATAAGCAAACTCTTTATGACACGCCGGCGCACAGGAGCCTCCTTCGGGAGTCTCAATAAATCGAAGCGGAAATTTTATTCCGTTAAAGTCCGTATAGTCGCGAATAAGATGCGAATATTTAGAGGCATGCTCATCATGACAAGCTCTGCAAGAACGTCCTTTTCTGTCATTTACGTGCAGATGATGCAGGTTTACCTCTCCATCTCTAAATGCAGTAATATTGTGCTCATCTGATGATATGAACTGTTTGGTTATTTTTTTCTGGCTGTGGCACTCGAAACAGAAAAAATCTTTATTCTCAAGATCAGCGTAAAAGTTTTTTGTAAAGGACTTTCTCAGTATACTGAAATTATCCGAACCGTGCGGATCATGACAAGCTGAACATCCGCCCTCTTTTTTGACATCTTTTATCGGTTTGTGCCAATTCGGGTTCTCATCCAGATGTTTTTTCATATTCATCAGCATTCCGCCGTCCTCATCTGACTTAACCTCTTTGTTATGACAGCTTAGACATCCTGCAACAGGCTCTTTCTTTAATAGTTTTTTCTCTTTCGTCGCGTGTGGATTATGGCACTCCAGACATTTTCTCTCACTGGTATTTACGCCGCCGTGCTTAAACTTTGAGTGCTTGGTTTTTTCAGCTGTCTCATCATGACAGTCAAGACACAGGTCCATCTTCGCATCCATGTAAAGAAGCGATTTATGATCCGCAGTATGCGCATCATGACACTCCAGACAGCTTTTCTCAACTATAGGTTTATGTTTTGTCTCTAAGTTCATATCTACAAACAGTTTTTTGGCTTTTGCTGTAAATGTGCTCTTTTTATCATGACACTTCATACATAGATCGTTTGTCGACTCTGCTTTTAAGAGCATTCTTATATTTGACTGGTGCGGGTCGTGACAGTCGGTACATCTTCCATCTTTTACAGGCAGATGGTCAAACTCTTTTGTATAACGCGTTTTATGACACTCGTAACAAACATCTGCGATCTCTTTTTTAATAAGCGCACCCGGTTTTTTGCTGTTCGTGTCGTGGCAGATCTGACAAGCACCCATCTTAAAGGGCTCATGCAGATACTGCTTGAGAGGTTTAAATTTATCTGGAAGATCCTCCAGCTTAACGATCTTTGCCTCTCTTGGGTGAGCTTTGTTATGCTGAGGCTTCTCCTCATCCCTTATCTCATCTGCTTTTATCTGAGCGGGAGCCATAGGTGTTTTTGAAGCACTCAGCTCTTTTTTCTTATCAATAGAGCTTTTTATCTCTTTTGAGATTTTTGAAATATTTATCTCTTGAAGTTCATCGTCGCTGATAACTATATCTACATCTTCGTAAGCATGTTTCGCGTTTTTCATCGCTTCTGCTATATTGCTCATAACGACGACAAGACGTCCAAGCTTCTCACCGACGCTGTATGTCTGAAACAGATATGCGAAAATAGCAAGCAGAACAAATGCACCCAATAACTTCGAGATATTTTTTTTCAATTTCCTGCCTTATCCTTCTATAAATTCACCGACCGGACACTTCTGCTCTGTCACTTTGTCACGAAGGATCTTCTCTCTGTCTGCATGGTGCGGATTATGGCACTTGTTACAATCAAGCGCTTCAAGTCTCTCATCGATCTTCGCTTCAGGTTCGTGGCACTTATAACAAAGCTCGGAGACACTGCTGGTTATAATGGCTGCAGGTTTAGAACGTTTTGGTGCATGACATACCGCACAGGCTCCCATATTAAACGGCGGATGACCATATTTTTTAAACGGCCTCAAAGCCTTTGGCAGCTCCTTTTCATCTATCTTGCTTGTAGAACCCGTATTTGCCTCTATGTACTCTTTGTTCATTAGTTCCAGCGAGCGAGGATCCCCGTGAGGAGCATTGGCAAGCGAGACAGCAATATTTTTTGATACCGTACCTAAACGTCCTAATTTTTCAGCCACTCCAAAAACTACAAACAGTATAGCGATAAAAGCTACGATACCGGCAATTATCGAAATTTTAATATATTTTTTTTCCATTATCAATCCCTAATGCCCTGCATTCTCTTCTTCACCCTCAACCTCGCTTGGTCTCGGAGGAAGATGTTTTTCCAACTGATAATGCCCTACATGTTTGTGGCAATCCACACACTTAGCACTCTCCTTCTTGCCGTCATCCCCGCTAACAACGAGTTTTTTAGCAAAGTATGCTTTATGGGCGGTAAATGCTTTTTTGTTCGGTCTTGTACCAAGCAGCAGGTTTTCATGGCAGTGAAGACATGCAGAGTCGTAAACCCAGTTGCGTCTCTCCTCACGTTTCTCATGCCAATCTATCTTTGAAGTGTCATGAGTAGTCTCTACCCAGACGTCCCACAACCCTGTTCTTACTTTCTGTACCAAATATCCTGCCGTAGATTTATGAGGCAGATGGCAGTCGGCGCAAGTCGCCATAATACCGCTATCTCCATATCCTCCGTGAACGCTGTTTCTGTAAGCCTCTGCCATCGGTTTCATAGAATGGCATGAACCGCAGAAATTTACGTCAGACGTATGCTTAACTGCAATAACAGTAAAAAAGGAAGTTCCCATACCGATAAGAACTCCACCTACGACTATGCCTACAACAGCCAATAAACCAAAAGA
>JBFEYZ010000132.1:0-4658 GCA_041561855.1 Sulfurimonas sp.
GAAGTTGTTGCAGCTGCTAAAGAGGCTTTAAAACATACATTACTTGTTTATGATGCATTTAATGATGTAGAAGAGTTACATAAAGCTGGTAACGCTGCTGCGACTGAAGTTATGACTTCATGGGCAAACGCAGAGTGGTTTACACACAAACCTGCACTTGCTGAAGAGATCACTGTAAGTGTGTTCAAAGTTCCTGGTGAAACAAATACAGATGACCTTTCTCCAGCTTCTGAAGCATTTACGCGTTCTGATATTCCTCTTCATGCAAACTCTATGCTTGCTGCAAAAATGGACAATCCGATCGCAACTATCAATTCTCTAAAAGAAAAAGGGCACCCTATAGCTTATGTCGGTGACGTTGTAGGTACCGGTTCATCTCGTAAGTCAGGTGTTAACTCTGTTCAATGGCATATGGGTGAAGACATCCCTGGTGTTCCAAACAAGCGCACAGGCGGTGTAGTTATAGGTGGTATCATTGCTCCTATTTTCTTTGCAACTTGTGAAGACTCTGGTGCATTGCCATTAGAGATGGATGTTACTGCTATGGAGACAGGCGACGTTCTTACAATTTATCCATACAAAGGCGAAGCTCATAAAAACGGTAAGTGCATAGCTACATTTAAACTAAATCCTAACACAATCACAGACGAAGTTCGTGCCGGTGGACGTATCCCGTTAATTATCGGTCGTGGCTTAACAGCTAAAGCTCGTAGCATATTAGGTATGGGTGCATCTGATGCATTCTTGACTGCAGAGCAGCCTGCTGATACAGGCAAAGGTTATACTCTTGCTCAAAAAATGGTTGGTAAGGCTTGCGGTATGGATGGTGTTCGTCCAGGTATGTACGTTGAGCCTATAACTACTACTGTCGGTTCTCAAGATACAACGGGACCGATGACAAGAGATGAGATAAAAGAGCTGGCAGCCCTAGGTTTCTCGGCTGATCTCGTAATGCAGTCTTTCTGTCATACTGCGGCATATCCAAAACCTTCTGATGTAGTAATGCACCATACGCTTCCTGATTTTATCTCTAACCGTTCAGGTGTTGCACTTCGTCCAGGTGATGGTGTTATCCATTCTTGGTTAAACCGCTTAACTCTTCCGGATACTGTTGGTACAGGTGCTGATAGCCATACTCGTTTCCCGATCGGTATCTCTTTCCCTGGCGGATCTGGTATTGTTGCATTCGCTGCCGTAACAGGTTCTATGCCTCTTACAATGCCAGAATCCGTACTTGTTCGCTTTAAAGGCGAATTACAGCCTGGTATCACACTTCGTGATCTTGTAAACGCTATTCCTTATTATGCAATTAAAGAAGGTCTTTTGACTGTTGAGAAAAAAGGCAAGAAGAACATTTTTAACGGGCGTATTTTAGAGATTGAAGGTCTTCCTGATCTTAAAGCTGAGCAGGCATTTGAGCTTTCAGATGCGTCTGCTGAGCGCTCAGCAGCTGCATGTACGGTGCTTTTAAACGAAGAGCCGGTTGTTGAGTACCTGAAATCAAATGTTGCGCTTATCGAAGCGATGATCGCTGATGGTTACCAAGATGCTCGTACACTGCAGCGTCGTGCAGATAAAATGAACGAATGGTTAAAAAAACCGTCATTAATGCAGCCTGATGCTGATGCAGAGTATGCAGCAGTTATAGAAATTGATCTTAACGAAGTAACAGAGCCGATTGTAGCTTGTCCAAATGATCCGGATAATGTTAAGCTTTTAAGTGAAGTTGCCGGTGAGAAAATTGATGAAGTATTTCTTGGTTCTTGTATGACAAACATAGGTCACTATCGTGCTGCAGGTGAAGTTATGCGCGGCGAGGGCAAAGTTGCAGTCGAGAAATTCTGGATAGTTCCGCCGACTCGTATGGATGAGCAGCAGTTGATTAACGAAGGTTACTATGATGTTTTTGGATCTATACATGCACAAACTGAGGTACCTGGTTGTTCACTTTGTATGGGTAACCAGGCAAGTGCACGTCCAAACTCGACAGTATTCTCTACGTCTACTCGTAACTTTGATAACCGTTTAGGTAAAGGTACTCAAGTTTACCTAGGTTCTGCTGAACTTGCGGCAGTATGTGCTAAGCTTGGACGTATCCCGACTAAAGAAGAGTATATGAGTATTGTTCCTGAAAAACTTGCAGGAAAAGCGGAGAATGTTTATAGATACCTAAACTTCAATGAGATTAAAGATTACCATCTTGAGGCTCGTACAGTAGCTGAAAACAAATACGGTGTTACAATTAAAGCCGTATAAGCTCTAAAAATAGTGCAGAGAAGGTTCAGAACCTTTTCTGCAAAACTGCATTTAATCAATCTTTTATAATATCAAACTCCATAGGATATTTCGGAATAAAAACCGATTTATTGACCGTGTGGTTTTGTTTCTGATTTTTAAAGGTTATTTCCACTCTGTTTTCAAATTCATCCAGATACGATATTGACTCGATAATATCGCCGTTTTTTACTATAGTGAATTTTGAGTCTCTGTAAAAGGCCACATAAGTATTTTTATCTATTCTTTTTGCATTTGATATTATTTTAAAGAAGTCGAAGTTCGATTCAAGCCTTTTAATTATTACCTGTTCTATCTCAGGCTCTACGATAGTTACCTCGAAGTCATTTATAAATACATCTTTTTTAACCGGTTTTGTATAGCTCCATCTTGCATTCTGAGGCTTTAAAGCTACTATTCGCCCGTTATAGGTAAGTACCTTGTCTTTTTCGTCGATAATTATCTGTATAAAATCTGCTTCAAACGAAGTAACCTCTTCAAGTGAAGCAAAAAGCTGCATAGTTATTAAAATTGTAAGAAGTAGTTTTCTCATTTCAAGCCTTGTTTTTGAAAAATTATATCCAAGGGATTGTTTACATATTGTTTAATATTAAATGTCTCTAATAGTTTAAAAAAAATCATTTTCTTATTTATGCAAAATGTAATTATAAGTATGATAGAATAAAAAGAATTTCAGTGACGCATGCCTAATAGAGGGCGCTTGTCCATAATAAGGTTGCGGATGCTACAGGCGTTATTAGGTAAGGTTTTTGGTACGACAAATGATCGTGAATTAAAAAAATATACAAAAATTGTAAATAAGATAAATTCGTTGGAGAGTAAGTACCAGTCTCTAAGCGATGATGAGTTAAAAGCTGCTTTTACAGAATTAAAAGAGGGTGTTTTAAACGGAAACAGAAGTTTGGATGATATTTTAGTCGATTCTTTTGCAATAACAAGAGAAGCAAGTGTCAGGACACTGAAGATGAGACACTTCGATGTTCAGCTTATCGGTGGGATTGTGCTTCATGAGGGCAGGATAGCAGAGATGAAGACGGGGGAAGGAAAGACGCTTGTAGCAACTCTTCCTATTGTCTTAAACGCTATTACAGGCAAAGGTGTACATCTTGTAACTGTAAATGACTATCTTGCTACGAGAGACGGGAATGAGATGCGACCTCTTTATGAATTCTTGGGCTTTAGCGTAGGCGTTATTGAAGAGAATATGCATGATCCGGCTATTAAAAGAGAAGTTTACAATGCAGATATAACATACGGGACGAATAACGAATTCGGTTTTGATTACCTAAGAGACAATATGAGTTACTCTAAAGAACATATGGTTCAAAGAGGTCACAATTTTGTTATCGTAGATGAAGTAGATAGTATTTTAATCGATGAAGCTAGGACACCTCTCATTATTTCAGGTCCTACAAACAGGACGCTTCAGGATTTTGCAGATGCAAACAAGATCGCTTTGCAACTTGTTAAAGATGAGCATTTTAGCGTTGATGAAAAAGACAAGGTTGTCCTGCTTACGGAAGAGGGTATAACAAGAGCGGAGGAGCTCTTTAAAGTTGAAAATCTTTACAGCCCTGAAAATGCTTCGCTTTCGCATATCCTTGATCAGGCACTTAAAGCGAACTATCTTTTTGAAAGAGATGTTGATTATGTAGTAAACAACGGTGAAGTCGTGATTGTAGACGAGTTTACGGGACGTCTCAGCGAAGGACGCCGTTACTCAGAAGGTCTGCATCAAGCGCTGGAGGCAAAAGAGGGTGTTGAAATCAAAGAAGAGACGCAGACGTTAGCTGATATCACATTTCAAAACTACTTTAGAATGTATGATAAGCTGGCGGGTATGACTGGAACCGCACAGACTGAAGCGTCAGAGTTTTCTCAGATATATTCTCTTGATGTTATATCAATACCTACAAATATTCCGGTTGCAAGAAAAGATCTAAACGACCTTATCTACAAAACAGAAAAAGAGAAGTTTGAAGCAGTTATCAATATGATAAAAGAGCTCTCAAAAATAGGTCAGCCAGTTTTAATAGGTACAGCTTCCATCGATAAATCAGAAGTCCTGCATGAAATGTTAAAAAAAGAGAAGATAGCGCACACGGTATTAAATGCAAAAAATCACGCCCAAGAGGGTGAAATCATTAAAAATGCAGGTGCAAAAGGCGCAGTTACTATCGCTACAAATATGGCAGGGCGCGGTGTCGACATAAAAGTAAATGATGAAGTAAGGGATCTTGGCGGTCTTTATATTATAGGTACGGAGAGACACGAGAATCGCCGTATAGATAATCAGCTTCGCGGTAGAAGCGGTCGTCAGGGTGATCCTGGAACTACGCAGTTTTATTTATCTCTTGAAGATA
>JBFEYZ010000133.1:0-4651 GCA_041561855.1 Sulfurimonas sp.
GAAGCTCCGATGAGGTCAGATTTATAAAAGGGGTGGACAGCGAAGGAGCTGTGCGTGAAGTGCGTATAACTCCTGAAGATTCACCGGCAATAAACTACGGTTTTGACGTGACTCCTGCAAGACTTATAACCGGGCTTATAACAAACAGAGGAGTCTGTGAGGCAGATTTCGATAAAATTCAAGAAAAATTTAGAGGATAATATTTTGACAAGTTTATGGGATGATGAAGAAGCAAGCAAGTTTAAGAGCGATTTGGATCTGAGGGTTTATACCTCAAGATTGCTTGGTCGTGATGCCTCTTTGGTGCTTCACGGCGGAGGAAACACCTCCGTAAAATCGACTGCTGTAAATCTTTTTGGCGAGAGCGAAGATATACTCTATGTCAAAGGGAGCGGCTGGGATCTGGCAACTATCGAGGCTGAGGGTTTCGCACCCGTAAAGATGGAGATGCTTCTAAAGATGGCAGAACTAAAGGAGCTCAGCGATACCGATATGGTAAAGTATCAACGTCTTGCCATGACAAATCCATCGGCTCCAAACCCGTCAGTTGAAGCGATTCTGCATGCAATTATCCCATTCAAATTTGTTGACCATACACACACCGATGCAGTTGTTACAATCACTAATACCGATGGCGGTGAAGAGAAGATAAAAGAGCTATATGGCGACAAAGTGTTGGTTATTCCATATATCATGCCTGGTTTTGTGCTTGCAAAACTCATCTACGATATGACGAGAGATGTTGACTGGAGCAAATTAGAGGGAATGGTTCTTATGAATCATGGTCTTTTTACGTTTAGCGACGATGCAAAGAGCTCTTATGAGAAGACTATAGAGCTTGTAGATAAGGCCGAGAAGTATCTTGAGGCTAAGGGTGCGACTCTGCATGTAGAAAAATCTGATGCCTCTTGTGAGCTTATTACTTTGGCAAAAATCCGTAAAGAGGTCTCAAACCTAAAAGGTGCTGCGACAATCTCCATCCTAAACGACACTGATTTGGCGGTGCACTTTTCAAAGCAAGATGTTGAAAAAATCGCTTTACAAGGACCTCTGACTCCTGACCATGTTATAAGAACAAAGAGAGTTCCTGCCATTTTGGGAGATGACTTTAAAGCAGATCTGGCTGATTTTGTAAAAGAGTATAAGCACTACTTTGAGGAGAACAAAACAAACGAGACTCTTCTAAATCCAGCACCAAATTTTGCAATATTAAAAGGCAATGGAACTCTTTCTTTCGGTGCAAACGCAAAAGAGGCAAATATCATAAAAGATATTAACGATCACACTTTTGAAGCGATATTAAAAGCCGAAAAACTAGGCGGATATAAGGCTCTAAGTGCTGCAAACATCTTTGAAGTAGAGTATTGGTCGCTTGAGCAGGCTAAGCTAAAAGGCGGCGGCAAAGCGCCTGAGTTTAGCGGTAAAGTTGCTATTGTCACAGGTGCGGCAAGCGGAATAGGGCTTGCGATTGCCAAGATGTTAAATTCCAGAGGTGCGGCTGTTGTGGCTCTTGATATCAACGGTGAAGTTGAGAAGATATTCAGTAAAGCTGACGCTATCGGCGTGAAATGTGATCTGACATGCAGCGATGATATCCAAAATGCAGTAGAGAGAGCGGTTAAGAGTTTTGGCGGGATAGATATTGTCGTCAGCAATGCAGGCATCTTTACGCCAAGTGAGAACCTTGATTCTCTTAGCGATGATAATTGGCAAAGAAGCATGGATATAAATCTCACTTCACACCAAAAACTGCTCAAATATACGGCACCGTTTTTAAAGCTCGGCATTGATGCCACTGTCATTATGGTCGCTTCCAAGAATTTTCCTGCTCCAGGCAAAGGCGCGGCAGCTTACTCTGTTGCAAAAGCAGGGCAGACACAGCTTGCACGTATTGCAGCACTGGAACTTGGAGAGTATGGCGTCAGGGTAAATACGCTTCATCCGCATGCTGTTTTTGACACTGCAATATGGACTGATGAAGTTTTAGAAAAAAGGGCAAAAGCCTATAATATGAGCGTTGAAGAGTACAAAACAAATAATGTGCTTAAAACAGAGATCAAATCAGGTGATGTTGCAGAGCTTGTATGTGCGATGGCAGGCGCGCCGTTTGCAAAAACGACAGGTGCTCAAGTAGCCATAGACGGCGGAAGCGACAGGATAATTTAAAGTAGGCAGTTCCCTACTTTAGAGATATCATCCTCTTTATATTTTCAGGCATTGCATCCAGTGCAAAAACTTTTTGACTCTTTATATAGCTTGGAAGTTTGAAATCTTTTGAGTTAATAAGAGAGTAAAGCTTTGCGAGAGATTCGTTCTCTATATTTTGATACTTAACTTCCATCTCTTTTGCAATGCGTAGAAAAAAGGTCAAAAGAATCGCTTCAACCTTCTCGCTGACCGAAGTTTTATATATAATATTCTCAAACTCTTTTCTCATTGTCAAAATATTATATTCACACATCTCATCGAGTTTATCGGGATCCTCTGTACCTAAATACTCCAAAATATTTAAAATAAGATCAAGAAACATTTTGTTCGTCTTGTCGATAGTCATATTGTTTTTTTCTAAATACTCTTTGAAGGAGAGAATATCTTTTTGTATGTTTTTAAAATAGGGTTCATTCATATAAATATCCTATATGGTTATAATAAAAATAACATTTTATGTTCGGATTATAACATATTTGATTTTGCGACGGTTTAATTTTATAAGATAGATTGTTTTATTTAAAAATAGTATATATTTAGAAGTGAGCTAGAGAAGTAAAGAGCACAGGCTCTTTACTTTACGGACAGGATGCTGATGCTGAAATTCAACTCTTTTCCTGCTAACGGATGATTAAAGTCTATAAGCACTTCATCATCTAAGATGTCTTTTACGACAACTTGGATTGGGTTGCCATCAGGTCCTTGACCCTGAAGCGGAAGACCGATAGAAAGTTCTATCCCCTCAAACTGCTCTTTTGGGATTTTTTGCATTGCTTCTTCATTGTACTCTCCGTAAGCCTCACTTGCCGGAACTACGATAGAAGCTGACTCGCCTTCGCTTAAATCTGCTATTCTTGACTCTAGGCCGGGGATGATTTGTCCTGAGCCGAATGTAAACTCTAACGGTTCTTGGTTAACATTGCTATCAACAATATTTCCTTCCACTTTTACTTCATATTCCATAGAAACTACTTGATTGTTACTAATAGCCATCTGTTCTCCTTTTTTTTGTAACGGGTACTATAACTAAATAGATTTATATAAAAGTTAAAGCTAGAGCTTAACTATCTCTTTGATTGCGCTTAGCTGTTTATGGTTTAGATTTGGAGTTATGCTTTGAACAAAGCCTACAACGGAGTCATAGGAGTTTAAGTCACACTCTTTGTCAAAAAGAGCATACTTTGCAAATGCTTCAACTATTTTGTCTCTTTGGAGAGCAATATTTGGATTTTTACAGAGGTATGAAAGTTTTAAGTTGATATTTTGGCTATTTTTAAAAACCGCCTGACTCTTTTTTAGAGCAGCATTGTTTTCTAAGCCTTTGGAGATCAAAATATCTTGAATATCTTTATGCGTTATAGATCTCTCTTGCTGACGTTCAGAAGCGGAGTATATGTATATTGTCGATGCAAACAGCGGGTTAGCCGCACTGGAGGCTAAAAATATTAAAAAGACGGAACGCTTTGTTAAGACGGAGATTTTTGTCATTGCCTGCTTCCTTTTTGATAGCTTGTATATTTAGCTTTTTCTAATTGTAGGTAAGGTTAGTAAACTGTAGGTGAACTAAACTTTTAGCGGGTAATACTTCTCATTCGCGAAATAATATGGTCGGCATCATCACCAAGGTGTTGTTGAATCATCGTATATAACATCTGTTCCTCTTTCATATTGTGCTGCTGCATTAATATCATAAGAGTCTCAGACAGACCAAAAAACCTATCATTGTCATTTAGCTCTATCGCATTTTGCATCTTGGAAAGCAGTTCTCTCATCTGCTCATGTTCCATTACCATGACTTGTGTCGGACCCTGAGTCATTCCCGTTTCTTGTTCAAACATAGGAAACAGAACCATCTCTTCCATCTTAAAATGGTTTGTCAAAGAGTCTTGAAATGCTTCAAACTTTGATAAAGCCTCTTCGCTTTTAGAAGCAACGGCATCTTCCATCTGTGCAAAAATCTCATCGCAATCTTTGTGGTCTTGGGTCATAAATTCTTTAATATTTGACATTATTTACCTTAAATTTTTAGCGGCATAATAACTTTTTTGGGAAAAAAACTTATTGATAGTTGTCAATACAGATGTGATGATAGTTTGTTGAAAATATTTGATAGTTTAGAAAATCAGGGGATTGTTTAAAAATAGTGGTGGACCCTCAGAGATTCGAACTCTGGGAGGTATTACCCTCGCCGGTTTTCAAGACCGGTGCAATCGACCAACTCTGCCAAAGATCCACGTTTACAGTTGAAAAGATTTTTAAGTTAATAACTGGAGGTGCCACCCAGATTTGAACTGGGGATAGCAGCTTTGCAGGCTGCGGCCTTACCACTTGGCGATGGCACCAGTCAAAAACATATAAAATCAATGGTGCCCGAGGCCGGACTTGAACCGGCACAGTATTGCTACCGGGGGATTTTAAGTCCCCTGCGTCTACCGATTTCGCC
>JBFEYZ010000134.1:0-4616 GCA_041561855.1 Sulfurimonas sp.
GAAGTAAATAAGTTCAATTTTTATTTTTTTAATCATAACGCAATTATATCTATTATAATTAAAAAAATAAAAATATCAGGCAAAAAAAGATGAAAAAAATTATAATAATATCTCTTCTCTCATTAACCCTCTTTGCTAAGAATCCTTCAGTATATTCCCAGCTCGGTAACACAATTTATAATAACTCTGCAGCAATAGAAAAGTTGTCAGAGATAGAAGAGCTCTCAGAGTACAAAAAAGAGATACAAGAGTATATCAAAGATGTAAATAACACAAAAAAAGAAGGGTTCGCAATAGAATCTGGAGATAAAAGCGTAGATGATGCCAGATATTTAAAAAAGCTTAGAGAACTCTATAAACAAGATAGAAATTTTTTAAGAATCTCAAAAATAAGTTTTGAAGAGTCAATGCAAGATGGTAACGTTAGACTTTTTGAACAACTTATTAATTCCGGAGCAGTAGAATTAAAAGAGCATGAAAAAAACATTATAGAGTTTTATACTATGCATAAGGATGAAATTACGCTTTCACAAGAGCCTAAACTATTTATCGAAGAGAGCCTGCAGCAACGTAAGAGTGAAATAGAGGCAAGAGAAGCCGCAAAAAGAAGAGAGAGTAAAGCAGAGAGAATAAGATGGCTTAGAGAAAAAGACAAAGAGCGAGAAGAGAGAGAGGCAAAACGATTAGAAGAGGAGCTGCTTAAACAAAAGAGGGAGATAAGAGAGTATCAAAAAGAGGAGCTCTTAGGTAGCTGACCAGAGAGGTTCTTCATCTATTGCAGGTCTGCCTTCAAGTGTTAAATAGGGTTTGTAATGAGATTTATATTCAAGAGACGGGCACTCTTTGACATAATATCCTAGATATATCCACTTTTTTTTGCTTTTTTTTGCAAATGTGATCTGATTGTATAAAGACAGCCTGCCTAAAGAGTAGTGTGCATAATCAGGATCGTAGTAGAAGTATATTGAAGACACACCGTCTTCTAAAATATCTATCAAATCCACCCCGATCAATATGTCATCTAAAAAGTATAAAACCTCGTAGCCGAAATCATTATGAGCATCTACAAAAGAGTTATAATAGCTCTGCGCTGATGATGGTGTATATTCCCATCCCTTTTTTTTATTCATAAAAAGATGATATTTTTCAAAGAGCTCTAAGTGTGCCTTGCTTATTGTGGGTCTTTGAATATAGCTTTTTATATCGGAGCCTTTTTTTATAACTCTCCTTTGAGAGGAGGAGAATTTAAAATTTTCGACATCTATTTTTATGCTTTTACACTCATCACATGCAGAACATATCGGCCTGAAGTACATCTTGCCGAATCTTCTATATCCGCGCTCTATCAGATCCTGACAGTATGCAGTCGAACACTCGTCAATAACCTTGTAGTGAGTTGTCTGATTCATATTAGGCAAGTATGAGCATTTATCGCTTACTCTAAACTCTTTAAGTATATTCATACACGAAGTTTGACATAATTATTATTATAAAAAGGTATACATATGAAAGAGATATTTAAAAAATATAAAATTATAATTTTTAGAACTTCTGGTGCAGTTATGTTGGTCGTCGGATTTGCGTTGTACTTTTGGATGTCTCCAAAAGAGGTGGCAACCGAAAACGAGATAGCTGCTGCAAACATTGCAAGAATGGAGGCAAGTATTCGGGGAATTTCACCATCAACAAAACAGAATAAAGAACCTTCTGCTTCAAAGTTTGTCGAGGAGCTTAAAAATGCTCAAAAAAAACAGATACAGTACATGACTATTTTAAGTATGGTTTTTGGAGCGATTTTTTTAGGCTATAGTTTTATCTCTAAGCCTAAGAGCGATTCTGAGAAATAAGCACATCCTCAATCATCTTGTCAATATCTCCGTCTAATATGGCACTGACATTTGAGTATGCAACATTGCTTCTTGTGTCTTTTATCTGCTGATAAGGCTGCATGACATAAGAGCGTATTTGATGTCCCCATCCTATTTCGCTTTTTGCAATACCATCGGCTTCAGCTTTTTGTGCTTCAAGTTCAAGTTCATAAAGTCTTGATTTTAGCATCTTCATAGCGGTTGCTCTGTTCTTATGCTGACTTCTGTCGTTTTGACACTGTACGACAACACCTGTTGCAATGTGGGTAATTCTAATAGCCGATTCTGTTTTGTTGACATGCTGACCGCCTGCACCGCTTGAGCGATAGGTGTCAACACGTATATCTTTGTCTTCTATTTCAATATTAATATCATCATCGATCTCTGGAGATACCATAACAGAGCTAAAAGAGGTATGTCTTTTGGCGTTTGAGTCAAAAGGCGATATACGAACCAGCCTGTGAATGCCGTTTTCGGCTTTGAGATATCCGTATGCATTCTCACCTTTAATAAGTAAAGAGACATCTTTTATGCCCGCTTCATCACCTGCCTGATAGTCAAGAACTTCAACACTCCATCCACGTCTTTCTGCAAATCTTTTGTACATTCTAAGAAGCATAGATGCCCAGTCTTGAGACTCTGTTCCTCCTGCGCCAGGGTGAATGGATAGGATAGCATTGTTCGCATCCGTCTCTTCGCTTAGAAGAACTTCAATTTCCATGGCACGTATAAAATCCTCCAGTTCTTCAGCCCCTTCAAAGCACTCTTGAATAGAGTCTTCATCACTCTCCTCTTTTGCCATCTCATAGAGTTCTTTAGCATCATCAAGAGCATTTTTTGCAATATTGTATTTGTCTAGTTTTCTTTCACACTGCGTCTTCTCTTTTTGCACTGCAGCCGCATTTGATGCATCATTCCAAAAATCTTGTGAATTTTCAAGCTCAGCAATCTCGTCTAGACGCTTTTGAAGTTTATGAGGCTCAACTACGCCTGTGATGTTATTCATCTTTTTTGAAAGGTTTTTTAAAAGCTCTGTATATTCATAATTATCCATAAAATCAATCCAATAGTGTATAATTGCGATTATATTAAATTGAGGCTTAAAATGAAGATTATTTCTAGTCCGCGAGAGTTAAAAGAGTATCTAAAAAATATAAAACTCTCCGTTGGTTTCGTGCCGACAATGGGCGCTTTGCATGAGGGGCATATCTCGCTTATAAAAAAGGCGAAAGAGCAAAATGAGATGGTAGTCGTCTCTATATTTTTAAATCCGACACAGTTTTTAAAGGGTGAAGATCTAGACAAGTATCCAAAAAAGGATGAAGCCGACAAAAAGATATGCGAACTCAGCGGTGTAGATGTTCTTTTTTTTCCTCAGCCAAGCGATATGTATGGAGTAGATGAAGTCTCGATACTTGCACCAAAAGTTAGAGGCTATGTCTTAGAAGGAGAGAGTAGACCTGGGCATTTTAACGGTGTTTTAACAGTAGTTATGAAGCTTTTAAATATCGTAAACCCAACAAGGGCATATTTTGGCAAAAAAGATGCGCAGCAGTTAAACCTTATCTCATTGATGGTAAAGCAGCTTTTTATGAGTGTTGAAATAGTTCCGGTTGATACTGTTCGTGAAAAAGACGGTTTGGCTCTTAGCAGCAGAAACGCATATCTTAACAAAGAGGAGAGAGTAGAAGCTCTTAAAATCTCATCATCTCTTAGGCTTTCAAGCGCTATGGTAAGCAAGGGAGTCTTAGATTCTAAAGAGATTAAGAGTGCCATGAGAGAAATTTTGGCACCGCTGGAGATTTTTTATGTTGAGATTTTAGATCGTGAATTTAATCAAATTTCAAAGGTTGAAATAGGCAATAGTGTAATCTTGGTTGAGGTCAAGGTGGGAACAACAAGATTACTCGATAATATCTGGCTTTAAGTAGCCCTCTTCAACTAGTGTGTCAACTATGTTTTTAAAGACAGGCACGGCTGTTTGAGCTGCAAACTGGCTCTTTTTAGGTCGAATGACAATTGTTCCGATTGTGTATCTGTTTTTTAGGTCATTTGCAAAACCTATAAAAGCGGTATTGTATTCGTTTACATACTTTCTGTCTTCGACTATATGCGCCGTACCGGTTTTACCTCCAACCTCTAGACCATTCGTTTTAGCTTTTATACCGGTTCCTTCATTTACCGTTTTGATCAAAATCTTTTTTACCCTGAGGGCTGTTGAGCTTTTGATTACTTGAGGCTGCTCTTGTTCAGGAATAGTTATTTCTCTATTGTAGTGGTCTATGAAACACTCTACTACTCTTGGTGTTACCATCCTTCCGTTATTGTTAAATACACTGTATGCACGTATGAGCTGCATAAGGTTTGCGCGCATACCGTATCCGTAGGAACATGTAGCCTTGTATATCTCATTTTCTAGCTGCATAATATGTGGAACAGAACCTGCCTTTTCATAGACAAGATCCGGAGTAGATTTTGATGCAAAGCCAAAGTCAAGCAGACCCTGATTGAATGTCACTCCAGAGAGTTTTTGTGCAAGTTGAGCAATACCGATATTTGAGGAGTGTACGATCACGTTTTCTGCGCTTAGCCAATCAAATTTATGCTCATCCGTTATAGCTTTTTTCCCGATTTTATAGCGCCCGTTATGTCCGTTAACTAAATCATATGGATTAACAAGCCCTTGATCCAAAAGAAGAGCAAAAGAAATAGTCTTTATAACACTTCCAGGTTCAAAGCTGTATTCGA
>JBFEYZ010000135.1:0-4597 GCA_041561855.1 Sulfurimonas sp.
TATATTGCTTTTTCTGGCTCCGGTGCATATGACTACCATGCCGATGGAACATCGAACGATGCTATTGCTTTAAACGTAAAAGCTCCTCTTTATGCTGATTTAACAACTGCTACTGGTGTTACTGCCACAGAGTTTAGGGAATTCTTTGCAATGCAAAGATATGCAGAAGCAAGAGCTAGACATGGCGGTAGCTATGTAGACTATCTACGTATGCATGGTATAAGACCTTCTGATGGTCGTTTGAGTCGTCCTGAGTACTTAGGCGGTGGTAAGGCTAATTTACAGTTTTCAGAGGTGTTGCAGACTGCTGAGGGTGTAGACCCTGTCGGAGAAATGAAAGGACATGGTATTACTGCTTTAAAAACTCGAAAAACTAAAAGGTACTTCGAAGAGCACGGTCAGGTTATTACACTTATGAGTGTTGTACCTCGTTCTATTTACACAGATGGTGCACAGCGTTCTTTCTTTAGATTAGATAAGGAAGATTTTTACACAAGAGAGTTACAGCATATCGGACAACAAGAGATTATGCAAGGTGAATTATATTGTAGTGATACGGCTAATGTACGAAATACTTTTGGTTTTGCTAATCGCTATGCAGAATATACAGAAACGCCTTCAACTGTTGCGGGTGAATTCCGTGATAGTACTATGAACCACTGGCACATGGCAAGAGATTTCACTACTGCTCCTATCCTTAACGATAGCTTCGTTAAATGTGTGCCTACTAAGCGTGTTCATGCGGTCGAGACTAATGATGTCTTGTGGTGTATGATTAATAATAAAACATTCGCTAAGCGTATGGTAGAAAAAAATCCAATAGCAAGGTTAAAATAATGAAAAAATTTATCAAAAGAATTATGAAGGGTCTTAAAAATGATGCAGTTTATAAAAGAGAAATTGACAAAGATGGCGTTGTCACAATTTATTGTGACTCTACTTTCACAGTATGGAAAAAAGACAAGGGTGCTACTGACTTTGATATTGTTGTTAATCCTAGTGTCGGTCTCCGACACTGTAAGTTACGAGTTAGTGCAGGAGATACTATTGAACTCGTTACCGAAGGAAATTTCTCCTTCGACTTCATAGAAGTTCAGCCTAGATTAGAAATACCCACTGGTGAGAAATTGCTTGAACTTGTTGAGAATAAGCCTGATAATATTAAAGATTTGGTACGTGCTCAAGTCCTCGCTGAAATGAGTATGTATAACGAACAAAATGGCGGTGAGAGTCTAGAAGAATTTGACGACTTTTCACACATGGATGATGAGTTCAATGATGCTCCACTTGCAGAGGCAGAAATGATTTTGATGCAGGAAGAGTATGAAGCTATACAAAGTGATGAACTTATCCATAAACAGCAAGAGGCGGTAGCCGATACATCATCCGTCAAGGATGATACAAGCATCGGAGATGCGGGTGCGACAGCTGGTAATACAAATATAGACCCACAGCCTGAGACAAACTAACGTCTCGGAGGTTTCCACTTGTGGAAGCTGTGGGTCGAAAAAAGTGCCCTACTTGAAAGGGCACTGTACTGGTGACAGCGAAAAAAAATCTTCCCAAAAAAAAAGGAAAAAAAAAATGGAAATAGATATACATGACTTAAAAATGTATTTACTCTCTAATGGTTGGAATATGGTTGTAGTTGGACGTTATGTCCTTTATACACATCCTTTTACTCCTAAACATTTAAAAATAATGGATGCAGTCACTCTTACTCAAAAATGGATTACAGACGGAGCTTCCTTTAATGCGTTGCCTGAAGCCGACTAAATTTAGTAGTACTGGCGGAGTCTTTGTGAGTTGTGGTCAATGTATGCCGTGCCGAGTTCGTAGGCGTCAAGAGTGGCTAACAAAATTAATATTAGAGTGGCTAACTTGGAATAGAGGTGCGTTTATTACACTTACATATGATAATGACAATCTACCACATGGTGATTACTATAAAGGTGGTACATTAGTTAAGGATGATGTACAGAAATTCATGAAGCGTTTTCGCTTCCACTTTAAAAAATATGATAAAAAAAGAGAAATAAGATACTTCGCTGTTGGCGAATACGGAGATAATACAAATCGAGCACATTATCATTTACTTATATTCAATATAGATATAGATGAGGCTAAACACTTTACTGATTTATCTTGGAAAAAAGGCTTTAATACTGTTGCTGATTTACACATTAATCGTCTAGTATATACTTGTAGTTATACAATTAAAAAAATGACATCAATACACGATTTCTTAGATGGTAGAGTTCCTGAGTTTTCTCTAATGTCTCGTAAACCTGCCATAGGTTACTATGGACTTAATCTGTTGGTTGATTTACTTAAAGATAAAAAAATGTTTCCTAAAAACTATGCAGGTAGTTATGATAAGTGGTGGATGGAACAATCGGGTTTTATACAAAATGAGTGGAATGGTACTTTCGCATGGAAAGACGGAA
Source organism: Sulfurimonas sp. (assembly GCA_041561855.1). Lineage (GTDB taxonomy): Bacteria > Campylobacterota > Campylobacteria > Campylobacterales > Sulfurimonadaceae > Sulfurimonas. Next base: position 2,448 of record JBFEYZ010000135.1, read on the forward strand.
CAATAATACTTCCTAATAATGAGCAGGGTTGGAAGTATGCTTTATCTCAAGGAGTTCGTGTTCTTAGACTTGATACTAATATGAGTAGGTCGTTGGCGAAGCTAATAAATCCTACTCTAATGGAAATAGTTGATATTAATACTGAGGCTGTAGCCTCTAGAAGTGCTAAATTTAATCAGCACATGCAAATTCTTAAGTCAAAAATAAGTAAACTATCTTTTGAGACAGAAGTTTATTATGATGAACATAAAAAAAAGTTCCAAAGGCGGGTAAGTAAAGAATATGAAGAAACGAAGAAGAAGTCGGAAAAACTCCTACGGCAGAACAAGCAAAAGAGGACTTTATAAAAGTCCTCGTCATTCTTATCTCTTCAATCCTGTTACCTACCGTACATACTATACTCCAAAAAAATTAACGAAGTTAAAACCGTTAATAAATAATTCCTTAACAAAAACTCCTTTAAAACGTTCATCATCTGTCTCACGTTTTAAGACATTGACATTCAAAGATACTGTTAAATCTAAACGTTCCTTATGTAAACAAAGACAAAAACAAGCCGATAATTCTATAAAAAGAAATGTATTTAGAAAAGTTGGTAATGGTGGTACATTAAGTACTCAAAAAAAGAGAATAAAAGAAAGGTGTTAAAATGGACTTTGGTAGTTTAATATCTGCAGGTGCTTCCCTACTCGGTGGAAATTCTGCAAAAAAAGAGGCTAATAAACAACGTAAACACGATTTCATGATGGCTAATAACCAAATTAAATTTAGGGTTAATGATGCTAAACGAAGCGGTGTTCATCCCTTATATGCTCTCGGTGCTCCTTCACATTCTCCATCCCCTATTAATACCGGTGCAATGGGTCAAGCTATTGCTAATGCAGGTGATGCTATTGGTCGTGGTATATCTTCTGCTTATGAAAAACAGTTGAAGGCTAAAAATTTAGAGAATATACAAGCTGATATCGACTTAAAAAAGGCACAAGCCACTGGTTATATCGCACAAGCTAAAAGAGCTTCGGACAATGCCCGTGCTCCCCAAGTTGGTAGAAAAAATGGAAATGATAACTATTTAGTTATTGGTGGTAAAAAGGTCTATCAAGATAAAGACTGGTTAAACGTAGAGGATTATTCACAAAGATATGGTGAAGGTGCTGATTTCATAGGACCATACATATACCACAAAGATATGCAAAAAACTTTGAAAATGCAAAGAGAGAAAAAGCGAAAGATCCGTGAAAAATATCCTTACATACCTCGAAGGTCAAGAGATCAAGGCGGAACAAAATATTACAATGAAAGGTTTTAAAAATGAGACGGTCAAGATATAGAAAAAGACGTAGTTATGGAAGAAAAGGTTTTGGTTTTAGAAAAAAATCATTTAGAAGACGTGGTTATCCATCAAGAAGGAGAAGATAATGAAAAGAGAATATCATAATTTAAGTAACTACAAGTTAGCTACTTTAGACATGGGTAAGTTAGTACCCGTACAATATCAAGAAGTATTGCCTGGCGACTCTATGCAATTAGAAACAAGTGCGGTAGTTCGTGTTAGTCCGCTTATGGCTCCGATTATGCATCAAGTCACTGTAAGGTTTCACCATTACTTCGTTCCTAACCGTATTTTATGGGACAAATGGGAAGATTTTATTACGGGTGGCGAAGATGGTGCTAATGCTGATACTATACCGCAACATACATTGGGTGCTACTCCTGCTAAAGGTGTACTAGATTATATGGGTGTTCCACCCGTTTCAGGTTTGGAAGTTAATGAATTGCCATTACGTGCTTATAACCTTATCTATAATGAAATGTATAGGGATGAGGATTTACAGACCGAAAGATTGTTAGATGATAATACACTTGCCAATGTAAATTGGCGTAGAGATTACTTTACAAGTTCTCGTCCTTTTAGTCAAAAAGGTAATGCAGGTACTCTGCCTATGGGAACACAAGCTCCTATTAAGTATGGAACATCAACACTCGGTACAGATTATGCCGGAAAAGACTATATTGCTTTTTCTGGCTCCGGTGCATATGACTACCATGCCGATGGAACATCGAACGATGCTATTGCTTTAAACGTAAAAGCTCCTCTTTATGCTGATTTAACAACTGCTACTGGTGTTACTGCCACAGAGTTTAGGGAA
>JBFEYZ010000136.1:0-4590 GCA_041561855.1 Sulfurimonas sp.
CATTTAGTAGATTGGGATTTTGAACGTCTTGGAGCTATCGAGAGAGCAACACTTAGACTTGCGACTTATGAGATACTTTACGGCGAACTTGACTCTGCGGTGGTGATAAACGAAGCTGTAGAGATAACGAAAGCATTTGGAACGGAGCAGTCACCGAAGTTTATAAACGGTGTTCTAGACGCAGTTTCAAAAGATAAGTAAAAAATGAAAAGATTGACAAAAGAAGAGGCTCTTGATCTCATAAAAAATGCGGATCTAAAAGAGCTGGGGCGAATGGCTACTGCTCGCAAAAAAGAGCTTCACCCTGATAATATCACTACTTTTGTAGTAGACAGGAATATCAACTATACAAATATCTGCTGGGTTGACTGCAAATTTTGTGCATTTTACAGACACGAAAAAGATGCGGATGCTTATGTGCTTACCTTTGATGAGATAGACGCAAAAATAGATGAACTTTTGGAGATCGGCGGAACGCAGATACTTTTTCAAGGCGGTGTCCATCCAAAACTAAAGATCGAGTGGTATGAAGATCTTGTAGAGCATATCCATAAAAAATATCCCACAATTACCATTCACGGATTTTCATCCATCGAGATAGACTTTATTGCGAAAGTCTCGCGCATAAGTGTTGAAGAGGTTTTAGAGAGACTTCATGCAAAAGGTCTGTCTTCCATACCGGGTGCCGGAGCCGAAATACTCTCCGACAAAGTAAGAGATATAATCGCTCCAAAAAAAATTGATTCCGAGGTTTGGATAGATATTCACAGAAAAGCTCATAAACTCGGAATAATGTCGACGGCTACGATGATGTACGGAACGGTTGAGAGCGATGAGGATATTATAGAACATTTTGATATGATCAGAAGACTGCAGGATGAGACAAGCGGTTTTCGTGCCTTTATTATGTGGAGTTTTCAGGGCGAAAATACGGAGCTGCTGCGTCAGATACCTGACATGGAAAAACCGTCTTCAAACCGTTATTTAAGACTTCTTGCAGTCGCTAGACTCTACCTTGACAACGTGCCTAATATACAAAGTTCATGGGTGACACAAGGTCCATATATAGGGCAGATGGCCTTGATGTTTGGGGCAAATGACCTTGGTTCAACCATGATGGAAGAGAATGTCGTAAGTTCTGCAGGTGCGGCGTATAAGATGGCAAAAAGTGAGATGGTACATCTAATAAGAGATGTTGGTGAAATCCCTGCAGTACGAAATACCGCATATGAAATTTTAGAGAAATTTGCATAGAATGAAGAGAATAGTTTTAATACTACTTATTTTAGGAAATATAATAATGGCAGCAACAATAGATGAGATAAAAGTTAAAAGTTCAAAAATACCTCTGATTTTTGAGGATGATAAAAGACTGCCTTTGGTAACTATGCAGTTTATCTTTAAAAACAGCGGAAGCGTAGCGGACGGCTCAAAGGCTGGCCTGGCAAAGTTCAGTTCAAAAATAATGAACGAGGGAACGAAAAAACTCGGTTCAAGTAAATTTGCCGAAGCATTGGAGAGCAGAGCAATCCATATATCTGCATCGACGGGAAAAGAGACTTTTGTCCTTGAGCTTAGTTGTTTAAGCGAGGAGTTTGACGAGGGGCTTAAATATTTAGGTATGCTGCTAAGTGATCCAAATCTTAGTGAAGAGTCCATAAAGAAGGTGAAAACAACTACTTTAGGCTCTCTTGCAAGAAAAGAGAATGACTTTGATTATATAGCGTCAAATGAGCTAAAAGTACTTCTTTTTGACGGGAGTGTGCTTGCAAATCCGTCTGCGGGAACTATAGAGAGCGTAAAGAGTATTGAATTGAAAAACGTTAAAGAGTTTTTGTCAAAAAATATGGTTAGCTCAAAACTGATAGTTGCAATCGGCGGTGATATTGATATCGAGGCTAGCAAAGATAAGATCTCAAAACTTATAGAGCTGCTTCCAAAGGGCAGATCAAATGAACTTGTAAAGTATGAAGCCTCAAAAGATGCAAAAGAGAAAGTAATTTTAAAAGAGACTCAGCAGGCTTACATCTATTTTGGTTCGCCTTACAACATAAGCGTAAATTCAGAGGACTATTACAAAGCAAGAGCAGCTGTTTTTATTCTAGGAGCAGGTGGATTTGGCTCACGCCTTATGGAAGAGATAAGGGTAAAAAAAGGTCTTGCTTATTCTGCGTATGCAAGACTGGATGTTACAAAGTCAAGCTCATTTATGAGCGGTTATCTGCAGACAAAACTTGAATCACTTGAAGATGCCAAAGAGACGGTAAAGTATGTAGTAGAAGATTTTGTAAAAAACGGTGTTACAAAAGAGGAACTTGAGCAGACGAAGAAATTTCTGCTTGGAAGTGAACCGTTGAGAGTAGAGACGATGAGCCAAAGACTGCATAGAACTTTTATGGAGTTTTACAACGATCAGGAGATTGGACACTCTTTTAGGGAGCTTGAAAAAATAGAAAAATTAAAGCTAAAAGATTTAAATGAGTTCATTAAAGAACATAAAGAGATCTTAAATATGAGTTTTTCTATAGTAACCAAAGAGTAATATTCAGCCTTTATATTGCATTTTGCAATATTTTATAACATCTATATAAAAAATCGCTACCATACCTGTAGTGAGGATTGATGATGAACATGACAAAAGAGCAAGAAGAGAAATTTAAAAAACTCGGCATAAATAGCTATATAGAGCTTGCTCTTATAATCCCGGCTTCTTACGAAGATCTAAGAGTTCACGATAAATTTCAAACTCATGCGATGCAGCTTATAGATGCAACGGTAGAGTCTGTTTACAGAGCTGCAAATTCACTTCAGATAACTTTTTTTGTACACAACTTCGGACACAATATTACAGGTGTGATGTTTCGCCCAAAACCTTACATGATTCATCAGTTTAAAGTAGGCGATAGAGACTATTACTACGGAATGATTGAGTGTAAAAACGGCTTTTGCAGTATCACTATGCCAAAAAAAGTAACGAATATCGGCGGGATTACCCCAAAGTACAAATCACCGCTCAGAGCAGATGTTATGCTTCGGTTGATGAAGAGCTCTCTTACAAAAGAGAATCTTATATCAGAGGGGCTGAAAGAGGAGATAGCCGAAGAGCTTTTGCGTATTCACTTTCCTGCTGAGAGAGTATTGAATTTGAGAGATTTGGAGACAAGAACGCTCCATGCACTTAAATATAGCGAACTTTTTAGTTATATGAAACAACTCTCAAATAAAAGAAGATATTTTAAATCATCAACTTCTGTTTGCCAAGACTATAAAGAGTGGGAATCAACACTTCCGTTTCGTCTAACAAATGAACAGTTGCAAACGATAGATGATATAAAAGCAGACTTTGGCAAAGAGGTTTCTGCAAGGCGGATGATAGTCGGAGATGTCGGCAGCGGGAAAACTATGGTAATTTTGGCATCTGCACTTATGATGTTTCCAAATCGTTCTGTTTTAATGGCACCTACAACGATACTTGCAAACCAGCTCTATGAGGAGGCAAAAAAATATCTTCCTATGATAAACATCGCTCTTGTAACAAACAGAACAAAAGATATAGATCTGGTAGAGTATGATTTTATCGTAGGCACTCATGCTCTGCTTTATAGAGACCTTCCTAAAGCTTCTCTTGTTATGGTCGACGAACAGCACCGTTTCGGAACGCTTCAGAGAAATATGCTTGAGAAGTTGGTAAGCTCTGGAGAGGAGAAACCACATTTTTTGCAATTCTCAGCTACTCCAATACCAAGAACACAAGCGATGATTGAGACGGCTCATATAGATGTCTCCCTAATAACTTCGACACCTTTTAAAAAAGATATAACAAGCAAGGTTATTCACAAAAACAATTTCAAAGAGCTTTTAGAGCATATAAAGAGTGAAATAGATAGCGGTAATCAAGTCCTGCTTGTATATCCGTTGGTTGAACAGAGTGAGGTTTTGGAGTATCAGAGTATTGATGAGGCAAGAGGATTTTGGGAGAAGAGATTTAAGAGTGTTTTTGTCACTCACGGAAAGGACAAAGAGAAAGAGGAGATATTGCTAGAATTTAGCAAAAAAGGGGATATTCTAATAGCCACTACCGTTGTTGAGGTTGGCATATCTCTTCCTCGTCTTAGCACTGTTGTCATTGTCGGAGCCGAGAGGTTAGGACTTTCAACTCTCCACCAGTTGCGAGGTCGTGTCAGCCGTACCGGTCTTAAAGGATACTGTTTTTTATACACAAATCAGAGTTCATCCGAGCGTCTAGATAGATTTGTGCAAACTGCAAGCGGTTTTGATATTGCAAATCTTGATTTGAAGTTTAGAAAAGGCGGAGATCTATTAAAGGGGCATAACCAGAGCGGAAGTCAGTTTAAATGGATTGATCTTGCAGAGGATGAAGAGATAGTGAAAAGCGTAAAAGAGGATTTGGGCAAAAGGAATTGACTTCCTTTTGCGGACAAATTAATAAAGTCCGAATTTCCCGTCATTTCTCTTGTATAAAACACGAGTTTTTCCATCATTGTCTATGAATATTTCAAATAGTTTTTTATTCTCTTTTATATCATTTAAAACATCTTCGACTTCACGCGGTTTATATAAAGAGAGCTC
>JBFEYZ010000137.1:0-4575 GCA_041561855.1 Sulfurimonas sp.
AAAACCCCTTGATACATTGACCATGGAGTACTTGACCAAGATAAGCGGGAAGAACACTCTTTTTGGATTGAACCATAATCAAATAATACTCGGTATGGCGACAAATCCTGAGGCATGGAAGAGAGTAGATATGATAAAGGTGACTCATCCTCAGTTAAAGAAGCTGCTTGGTCTGCAGGAGTCACAAAAAGCGTTTGCATATGAGTTAGCGTTTGACAGACACGGTCAATACATACTGGGGGCTCATGCAGAAGAGGCGCTAAGAAAGCGTCCTGCCGAGAGAGGTACTTATGAAAAAGAGCTTATCAAGCTTGATGAGAAGGTAAACGTAGCTTACATGGTCTATTCGGGCCGTTTTATGAGAGTCTTTCCTTTAGCGGGAGATCAGAGTAAAAAGTGGTACTATCCGCAAGAGGCGATAGAGACTTTTCCTCAAGAAGCTGCCCAAGAGATATTGACACTTCTTAGAAACAACTCTTCAGGGCTTTCAAAGGGTCTCCAAGGCGGAGGCTGGAGTGATGCCGACAGGGCGATCGATAATATAAAAGCGTATCAGGAGAAGATCAACCCTGAGCTTATAGCAGAGGATATGCACATAAAAGCGGAGCTTTTGTATAACAAGCTGAAACTGTTTGAGCGTCTGTACCCTGTTTATCTGCTCTCAGGCTTGGTCCTGCTTGTGCTTATTTTCGTTCGTCTAGCAAAACCAAACTTGAATTTGACTACAACCATGCGTACCATTCTTATTCTTTTTGCGGTTGCTTTTGTAGTTCATACGTTCGCACTTGGCCTTAGATGGTATATTGCAGGGCATGCTCCGTGGAGTAACGGATATGAGGCGATGCTCTACATCTCTTGGAGTATTATTTTGGCAGGAATTCTGTTCGCAAGATCTTCAGAGCTTGCAGTGGCAACGACCGGGCTTTTTGCAGGGATAACGCTCTTTGTAGCACACCTGAGTTGGCTTGATCCGCAGATAACTACAATGGTGCCGGTTCTAAAGTCAAACTGGTTGACTGTTCACGTATCGGTCATAACGGCAAGTTACGGCTTTTTGGGGCTTAGTACGCTGCTTGGATTTATATCGCTCATATTCTACATAATGCTTGGTAATGAGAGCAAACGTGAGCAGATAAGCGTTAATATAATGGAATCTGCACGTATTAGCCAGATGTCTATGATAGTCGGTCTTTCGCTTTTGACGCTCGGAAACTTCATAGGCGGCGTGTGGGCGAATGAATCATGGGGAAGATACTGGGGATGGGATCCGAAAGAGACCTGGACCATAGTGACCATGGCGGTTTACGTGTTTGTTACGCATATGCGTTTTGTGCCTATGCTGAAATCAAATTTTACATACAACGTTGCATCGGTTATCGCATACTCTTCGGTTATAATGACCTATTTCGGGGTTAACTACTACCTCTCAGGTATGCACTCATACGCGGCAGGTGATCCTGTTCCGATCCCTGAGTGGATATACTATGTTATTGCTGTTATTGCTGTTGTTGTTATTGCGGCATCGTTTAACCGCGACAAGTTGATTAAAGTAAAACCTGTGAAGGAAAAATAGATTTAGGGGGTGTGTTATGAAAAAATGGTTTATAGTATTTGCGGCAGCTTTTTTTATAAGCGGGTGTTCTACTTTGGAGATTCAGGTAGATTACGACAATGAGCATGATTTTTCGGCCCTCTCGACATTTTCGGTTGTGTATAAAAACCAAAATGACGGAAGAGACTTCAGCAGAGATAGAATAAGCAGACAGGTGACAGCCTATATGAAGAACAAAGGCTATGAAAATGTAGATAAAAGCTCTGCAGACTTCTACGTCATAATGCACCTTGATATTCAGAAGAAGTCTCAGGTAGAAACTAATTATGAGACCATAGGTATAAGACCGGTTCCATATATGTATCTTGGAGCAATAAGCCCCATAGGTTCTTATCCTACTACTTATGTCTCAGGTACGATGTTAATGGAGCCTGACGTAAGGGTTACGACAAGGACAAACGAGTATGAAGAAGGCAGGCTTATTTTAGAGGTTTTCAATGTCAAAGAGAACAGAGTCGTTTGGCAAGGTATTGCAAGAGACGAGCTCTCGAAAGATTACACTCAGCAAGAGAAGAGCGACTACATAAACAGAGTCATATCCGAACTTTTTAAAGATTTTCCACAAAAGTAAGAGTAGAGGTTTGACATCTTTTAAAGATGTCAAATATGTTATTATAAAGAGGTAAATTTAGTCTCTTCGATAAGAACAGAGAAGTTATAACCGTAGCCGAGATCGATATTTGTTTTTATGATACCGTCTGCGGTCACAGTATCGCCTACCTGAACAGTTGAGTTTACTGCAGTTGCGATAATGTCGTCAGTTCCTGCAGCTCCAGAGCCGTCTTGCAGATGTACCCAATCCTTGCCCATAATATTTCTAGAGACCTTTACGACTTTTGCATTCACTTTTATGCTTTTATCTTTAAGAGCATCTTTTTTTGCATAGAGTTCTTCTATAGTATATCCGTCTGCATTTTTAGTAACAGATATTGCGCTTGGAGCATCTTGTGTCATCTGCGCGGGTGCTGCAGCATCTTTGGAGTGGTCGCAGTTTGCGTGGGCATCTTCAAGAGTAAGTGTTTGTTCGGGCGCACTTTGTGCAGATCCGTCGGCAGCTACTATAGCGCTTACAAATACGAGCTGGTCAAAGTGTTTGTTAAGAGATTTGCTTGTGAAATCGCTCATGACCATCTGCTCTAAAAATGAGATTTTCATTCCCGTGCTTATATTTGTCTGAGGGCCTGCTATCCAGTATATATTTCCATCTTCATCTACTTTGGCGTAAGTATATCCGCCTCCGTTTATTGTCTCAAGCACGTTTGCTACATGTTTTGTATTTAGCTGAACATCACCTTCCGATGGTGCTTTTGCTTCTGCTTGTTGTGCGGTCGCACCGTAAATTGTTCCGCTTTGAGGAGCAGCTACGCTCTGGCTCTGCTGAGGTGCACTGCTTTGTTCCTGCTCTTTTGGTTTGTCGCTGCATCCGTACATTAAAAGTGCGGCAACACTAATTGCTAGTGATATTTTGTTCATTTTGTTCCTTTAATATTTTTTTATGCTCTTGATATCTTTTTTTTGCTGCTTCAAATGTTTCATTTGGGTCTTTGCTTGTTCTAAAGTATTCCTCCATAAAGTTGTTATAATCGATCTCCTCTTGGGTTATCCTTCTTGCTCTCTCTTCGGCATTTTTCTGTTCCTGCGTCTTAACTGGAGGAAGCGCTTCGATCAGGATCGCAACCGCATTCATCTGCTCATCGGTAAGTTTTGTCGCCTGACCCTTCATCATAGCACCCTGACCGTACGTATTTCTTGTACCGGCTTTGTACTCTTTTAGATCTTTAACGACTTCAACTGCGCTCAGTCCTGCAATAGGTCTGCTGACACCCAGTGATTTTTTCTCGCCCTTTTGACCGTGACATATTGCACATCTGGCAAATATCTCTTCGGTTGTCATATCTTTTGTGAGCTTAGGCTTTGTAGCGACCTCGACTACCGGAGGAAGAGATGCTATATACTCCGATAGCTCTTTTATGTCGGCATCGGATAGCCTCTTTGCCTGCCCCTGCATCATGCTTCCGAGTCCGTAAGTGTCTCTCTTCGCGGCTCTATACTCTTTTAGTATCGTAGTTACATCTTTTGCATTCATTCCTGCAATGCTTTTTGTAAGATTTTGAGAGTGTCTCTCTCCTTTTTTACCATGGCATGCTGCGCATCTATCAAAAAGTTGTACTGCGGAAGCAACAGAAACAATAGAGATTAAAATTAACAGTATCTTTTTCATCTTTTACTCCTGAGGCAGTGTCGCTGCATGAGGTTCTGCTTCCCACTGCTCGCGGTCCAAGATCTCTTTGGCTTCATAGTGACCGTTAAGATACGCCTCTTTTAGAAGAGACTCCGCTTCTGCCTTATCTACTTCTACGCCGTCTCCCTCAAGATACATCTTGCCCAGTACATACTGTGCATCTCCGCAGCTCTGCATTGCAGATTTGCTTAGGTACTCTTTTGCTTTTTCAATATCTTTTTTAACGCCTACTCCATGTTTGTACATCATACCGACCTTGCTTTGTGCAAGCGGATAGCCTGCATCTGCAACCTGCTTGTAAAGAGGAAAAGCTTTTGCATAATTTCTCTGAGTACCCTCGCCTTTATAGTAAAGGTCTGCAAGATGAAGAGCAGATTTTTGGTCGCCGCTGTTTGCAGCTTTAGTAAAGAGATAGATAGCTTCTTCATCATCTTGAGGCACTCCGTCACCTTTATGGTACATAACCGCCAGATTGTACATAGCTTTTGTATGACCCTGATCCGCAGCTTTACGGTACATGTTTGCCGCCATTGCATGATCTTTTTTTGTAACGATACCCTGATAGTACATTCCGCCTAAGGCAAACTGGCTATTTGGTTCACCTTTGTCGGCCTTTACTTTTACAGACATAAAAGCCTTTTTATTCATGTCGAATTTTTCTGCGGCCACCGCTGAACTTATAGTGAGCGAACAGCTTAAAATAAGAGTAAATATTACTTTT
>JBFEYZ010000138.1:0-4540 GCA_041561855.1 Sulfurimonas sp.
CCGTACTCTTTTGAAAGCGTCGCAATAAGCCCTACAGAGATTAGCGGCATAAGCACCATAAATATTTTTCCAAGATCAAGATATAGAGAAAGAGCAATGGAAAATGTATATAAAATGGCAAGATAGATGATGATTTTTTTCATCAGTTCCTGCGGTGTTTTAAGTGTATTTTTTAGATTGATCTCTGTCCCGGCGATAAACATAAGATATAAAAATCCAAGTTCTGCAACTATTTCAAAAAGGTGCTCTTCATGTAAAAAGCCCACATACGCAAAAATAGCTCCAAAAATAATCTCGATCGGAGTGGTAGGAAGCTTTAAGAGTTTCGCAAAAAACGGCGAAAATATGATTATAAGAGAGATTGTTACTACAAGCAAGACGTTTTCATGCATGGTCTTATCTCACCGCTTTTGCTATTTTTAGATTTAGAGATTTTAGCATATCAAGGTCTTTGTTCATCTCACGTCCGCTAGTTGTAAGATAATTTCCTATAACTATGGAGTTTGCTCCATACAAAAAAATCTCGTTTTGTCTTTGGCCAAACATCAGCTCTCTGCCCCCGGCAATCATAATACGCTCTGCATCGGGTATCATCTCTCGTGTGAGCTTGACCAAAGAGAGCGCTTCATCCACACTTAGCGGATTTGGTTTAAGTTCCAACGCTTCGTTATGATGATAGAAATTTATTGGAACTGAGGTTGGATCTAGTGATTTTAGAGATTTTAGCATCGAGATTCTGTCCTCTTCGCTCTCTCCCAGCCCGAAAATTCCACCGCTGATAAGTACCAAACCTGCTTTTTTTACGTTTTGACAGGTTTCATATCTCTCATCCCAGGAGTGTGTTGTGCAGATTTTTGGATAGAACTCGCGTGAAGTCTCCAGATTGTGGTTATAAGCTTTTATGCCTGCCTTTTTGAGCGTAAGGAGCTGTTCAAGCGTTGCTGTTCCGTTACACGCTATAAGCCTTAGCTGGGGCACCTCTTTTGTAAGGATTTCGGCAATGGAGCATACAAAAGTGAGCGTTTTTTCATTAAGTCCTTTATCCGCGGTTACAAGACAAAAGCCTAAAGCACCGTTTTGTTCGGCAGTTCTTGCTTCTTTTAAAATAAGTTCTATATCTTTTTGCTTGTAGCGTTCTATGTCGGCTTTGTAGCGTACGCTTTGAGAGCAAAACTTGCAATCTTCATTGCAGGTGCCGCTGTTTATATTGCAGATGGAGCATAAAAATATTTCTTTATTCATTGTTTTTCTCTTATATAGTTAAACTCTTCTTTTTTTATCTCATTACTTCTGTTTGCTCTTGTATATCTTGTAACCACAAGCTCGTCATCTTTGATCTCTAACATTGCCCATTCAGAGAGCGGTTTGTTTCTGGCACAAACCTCTCCGGAGTTTAAAAAGAGGGTGTTATTTACAAACTCTATCGAAAACTCATGCGTATGGGCAAATATTATAACATCCGTATCTGGAGTCATATAAAAAGGAAGATGCATAAGTTTGAATGTTGTATTTGCAAGTTTAAAGTAGTATGGTTCTTGAACGAGATTGAATTGGTTGTGAAACTTTGCCAGATGCGCGTCATTGTTTCCGTAGACCGCTTCGTACCTCAAGCCGCTCTCTTTTAGAAGGTGAAGAACCTCAATATCTACAATATCACCGGCATGCAGCATAAACTCTGCACCGTCTTTTATGAGGGTATCAATTGCTCTTTTGGCTTTTTTAACCTTTGTATGCGTGTCTGCAATGATACCTATTTTCATGATAGACTCTATTCTATATCTTCAATCGGTGTTCTTGTTTTACACTTTATACACTCGTAAACTTCTTTGCCTCTGTATGTTCTTCTTGCTAAAGCGCCGTTACACTCTTTTTCTTTACATTTTTTTGTTGTAGGTTCAAATTTTGAGATAAAGGTACATTTAGGGTAGTTTTCACAGCCCCAAAACGGACCTCGTCTAGAGTTTTTAAGGCTTATCTTCCCGCCGCATTCAGGACAAGGTGTCTCGCTTATTTTCTCCTCTACGTTTATGCTTTTTGTGTTTTTACACTCCGGATATCCGCTGCATGCCAAAAACTGACCGTTTCTACCGGTTTTAACAACCATCTCTTTTCCACATTTGTCGCATATCTCGTTGCTTGACTCAGCACTTGACTTCTCTTTATCCTCTTTTTCACCCTCAACCTGTTCGGTATATTTACACTTTGGAAAGCCGCTGCACGCTATAAACTCTCCAAATCTTCCTGAGCGAAGAAGCAGTTCTTCGCCGCATTTAGGGCAGGCACGGCCTAGAGGCTTTGCTACCTTTAGTGAAACTATCTTCTCTTTGCCCTCTTTTACTTTTTCGTCAAACTCAAAATAGAAGTCGCTTAGCAGTTTCTGCCAGTCGTTTTCTCCTTCGGCAATCTCCTCCAACTTCTCTTCCATATTTGCCGTAAAAGAGACGTCAACAATGTTTGGAAAATGTTTCTCCAGTATCTCTGTTACCGTAAATGCCATATCCGTCGGGATTATCTGCTTTTTTTCTATAGTCACGTAAGTTCTATTGCTAAGAGTCGCAATTGTAGGAGCGTAAGTTGACGGACGACCGATTCCCTCGCTCTCAAGTTTTTTGATAAGAGCCGCTTCGGAGTAGCGTGCCGGCGGTTCCGTAAAGTGCTGTTCCTGTTTTACTTTTTGTATCTCGGCGTTTTCGCCTTCTTTGAGTGCAGGGAGAAGTTTGTCTTTATCTTCTGCTCCCGTGAGTGCGTAAAATCCGTCAAAAATGAGTTTTCTTCCACTTGCTCTGTACTCATTCTCCTCTCCACTAAAGATGATGCTCTGCTGTTCAAAGAGTGCATCGTTCATCTGGCATGCCATAAATCTCTCATAGATAAGGCGGTATAGTTTTACCTCGTCAGGTTTTAAAAATGACGCTGCGACTTCAGGGGTGAATTGAAGCATAGTAGGGCGGATCGCTTCGTGCGCCTCTTGTGCGCCTTTTGCCTTTTTTGTGTAAACTTTAGGCTCTTTTGGAAGATATTTTTTCCCAAACCTGCTCTCTATCACGCCGCGAACAGCACTTACTGCCTCCCCAGCCAAATTTAGAGAGTCGGTTCTCATATATGTGTTGACACCGCTTGTTCCGCTTGGAGTTTTTACACCCTCATAAAGCGCTTGTGCGACCATCATGGTTTTTTTCGGAGTAAATCCAAGTTTGCTTGAAGCTGTCTGCTGGAGTGTTGATGTCATAAACGGCGGAGGAGTCGCACTTTTTCTCTCTTTTGTCTCTATCTTTGAGATGACAAATGAGTCGGCTTTTACGCTATTAACTATAGCATCAGCCTCCTCTTTGTTTACTATGGAGAGCTTCGAGAGCTTGTTTTGCTTGTGGACAGTAAGCGTAGCTTCTATGTCTTTTTTAAATAACGTATCTATTGTCCAGTATTCCTGCGGTACAAACGCTTTTATCTCTCTTTCACGGTCTACGACAAGTTTAAGAGTCGATGATTGAACACGACCTGCGGAGAGCCCTTTTTGTATTTTAGAGCTAAGCAGAGGTGAGAGCTTATAGCCTACAACTCTGTCTAGAATACGGCGCGCCTGTTGAGCATTTACCATATCCATATCTATCTCTCTAGCATTTAAGAGAGCGTTATTTATCGCTGTTTTTGTTATCTCGTGAAAAACTATTCTAGGAAGTGTCTGTGGGTCTCTTTTGATCGCATGGGCTATGTGCCATCCAATCGCTTCACCCTCGCGATCCTCATCGGTCGCGATGTATATCGTATCACTCTTTTTTGCCAAAGCGTTTATCTCTTTGACTATTGCAGCGTTCTCTTTGGCAACGCTATATGCAGGAATGAGATGATTATCTTCATCCACGCTGATTCCAAAACGAGACTTCGGAAGATCTCTTATGTGACCTTTTGAAGCAATGACCTCATAATCTTTGCCGAGAAAGTTTTTGATTGTCTTGGCTTTAGCGGGTGATTCGACGATAATTAAGTTCAAATAGTTTTCCTATTGTGCTATACATTATATATAGTGTAGTTGTTTTTAAGTTTGGAAGTGTAGCAAAAAAAGTATAAAAAGTGAAAATGAGCAATATTTAAAAAATATCAAAACTAGCTAAATTTATTTTTTTGAGTGTCGATTTAGTCAATGTCGGGACACGGATGTCAAGATAAATTTTTATTGAGGGCGAAAGGCTCTTGACCCAAAAAAGGATTTAAAATGGGATTTAGAATAAACACAAATATAGGTGCGATGAACGCACATATGTATGCTACGAAAAACAATGTCGGACTTGATAAAAGTCTTAACTCGTTAAGTTCAGGTTTGAGAATCAATAAAGCTGCTGACGATTCTGCAGGTTTGGCGATAGCTAACAAGCTTTCAGCTCAATCAAACGGTCTAGGTCAAGCGATCAGAAACGCTAACGACGGTATCGGTCTTATCCAGACTGCGGACGGAGCACTTGAAGAGTACGGCAATATCCTAAACAGAATTCGTACACTTGCTGTTCAGGGTGCCAATGATACTCAAGACAGTGATTCAAGA
>JBFEYZ010000139.1:0-4376 GCA_041561855.1 Sulfurimonas sp.
AAATGCGGCAGTCCCATACTATAGCAAATACAGCGGTAAGATCATTCAAAAAAATATTTATGAAGGCTCTTATGCCAAAGCTGGTTCTATGCTTTTAAGGATAGTAGACGACTCTTCCATGTGGGTGATCGCGAAGGTGTATCAGAGGGATATTGAGTTTGTCAGTGAGGGGATGCAAGCACTTATAGACGTGGAAGGATTAAGCGAGCCGATAGTTGCAAAGGTAGGCAAGATTTATCCGAAAATAAACAAAGAGGATTTGACTTTTGATGTCAGGATAGATGTTAAAAACCAAAACTCTAAAATATTTCCAAACATGTTTGCAAAAGTAAGTTTTAGTAAAAAACTCACTACAGCACTTCTCCTTCCAAAAGATGCGGTCATAAAAAGAGCAGATAAGTTCTATGTTTTCACTAAGATCTCGCAGAGCGAATATGAGCCTAAAGAGATAGAGGCAGAGTATATAGGCGGATACTACCGTGTGCTCTCGGGCATAGACGAGAGCAGCGAAGTTGCGAAAAATGCACTGTTCTTGCTTGATAGCGATGCAGTGACAAACGGCTCATATATGAGCGAAGAGTGGTAATGAGATGATAGAGAGAATCATAAGCTTCAGCGCAAAAAATATCTTTTTGGTTCTTATAGTCTCGGTTATGCTAACGGCTTTAAGCCTTTTTAGTCTTAAAAATATTTCACTTGACGCGCTGCCTGATCTCTCCCCGCCTCAGGTAATCCTCCAGATCTCATACCCGGGGCAGTCTCCAAAGATAATAGAGGAGCAGGTTTCATACCCGCTTATAAGCTCTTTGATGTCGCTCAAGGGTATAAATACCGTAAGAGCTATGAGCAGTTTTGAAAACGGGCTTGTTTACTTAATCTTTAAAGATGATACGGATATTTACGATGCCAGAAGCAGGATATTAGAGCAGCTCTCTTCCATTCTGCCTACTCTGCCGTCTAATGCAAAAGTCAGCATGGGACCGGATGCAACAGGTGTGGGATGGGCATATCAATATATTTTAAAATCAGACAAACTCAATCTTGCTGAGTTAAGAGATTATCAGGATTACTACCTAAAATACGGACTTTTGGGTGTTGACGGCGTAAGCGAAGTAGCGGCGGTAGGCGGATTTGTAAAGAACTATCAACTGCTTATCGATCAGGATAAGATGGTCAAATACAACGTCGGTATCGGTGAAATAACGGCTGCTCTTAAAAAGAACAACCAAGACAGAGGCGGCGGCGTGCTTTTGCAAAACGGATATGAAAATATCATTCAAGCCCGCGGTTATGCCGCAAGTGTGGAGGATATAGAAAACATAACCATCAAGGTAAACGGAGCAGTCCCTCTTAAACTAAGTGATATAGGAGAGCTCTCTTTGTCTCCGACGCCAAGACGCGGAGTGGCAGAGTTTAACGGAGAGGGCGAGGTTGTCGGCGGTGTTGTTTTGGTGCGCTACAAAGAGAATACCTATGACGTATTGCAGAGGATTAAAGCCAAAATTAAGTCCCTAAAGAGCGAAGACGTAGAGATAGTTACGGCGTATGACAGAACAAAACTGATAGACAGAGCCATAGATACTCTTAAAAGTACGCTGATTGAGGAGTCCATCATCGTTATCATCATCACGGCTCTGTTTCTATTTCATCTTAGAAGTGCCATTGTCGTGGTCATAGTACTTCCTTTAACGGTGCTGCTTAGTTTTTGGCTGATGACGCTCTTTGACATAGGCTCAAATATTATGAGTCTGGGAGGTATTGCAATTGCAATAGGTGCTATGGTGGACGCTTCTATAGTCATGATAGAGAATGCACATAAACATCTCTCTAAAAGCGACGGCTCAAAAAGCAGGATAGAGATTATCATCGACTCTTCCAAGCAGGTAGGGCGTCCTATCTTCTTTGCACTTATGCTTATAGTGGTCTCATTTTTGCCTATTTTTGCACTCGAAGGGCAGGAAGCCAGACTCTTCTCGCCGCTTGCTTACACAAAGACGTTCGCTATGCTAATGGGTGCTATTCTCTCCATCACATTAGTACCTGTTTTGATGATACTATTTATAAAAGGAGAGATTAAAAAAGAGGAGAATAATGTCATAAACCGCTTTTTTACATTTTTATATACTCCCGTACTGAAGCTCTTTTTAAAACTAAAATACCTTGTTATTATTTTGTCATTAGCTGCCATAGCCTATTTATACCCACTTTACAATACCCAGAAATGGGAGTTTATGCCGCAGCTTAACGAGCAGGATTTTATGTATATGCCCGTTACGCCTTACGGGATCAGCATTGAGCTCTCATATGAGCTTTCTCATCAGACAAACAAGATCATAAAAAGTTTTCCTGAAGTAGATACGGTTTTTGCGAAAGCTGGACGCGCAAATACGGCGACAGATCCTGCACCTCTTGCCATGATAGAGACCATCATCACATTCAAGGATGAATCCCTTTGGAGAGAGGGCATGACGTATGAGAGACTTATGGCAGAGATGGAGCAAGCACTTAAAGTAAAAGGACTCATCAACTCATGGACATATCCGATACGAGGCAGAATAGATATGCTTTTAACCGGTATCCGTACACCTTTGGGGATTAAACTTTACGGCGATGACAACAAGGTTTTGGAGGATGTCGCATCAAAAATAGAGCAGAGACTAAAGAGCACACCTCTCACACTTAGCGTATCTGCCGACAAATCAAACAGCGGTTACTACCTCGATGTAGAGATAAAACAAGATGCTCTCTCAAGATACGGCGTCTCAAAACAGGAGATACTTGACACCGTCTCATTTGGCGTAGGCGGACTGGGCGTGAGCACCTTTATAGACGGACTTAAGCGTCACCCGATCTCTGTGAGAGTAGATTCCGATCAAAGAGACGATATAGATAAAATCAAAGAGTTGAAGGTCAAAACAAAATCCGGATTTTTGCCGCTTCGTCTGTTTGCGGATATAAAATATACGGAGGGTGCAAGTGTTATAAAGAGTGAAAAGGGGATGAAAGTCTCTTTTATCTACATCACGCCAAAGAGCGGTGTAAGCGTGGATGAGTATAAAAAAGAGGCGGTGGCTCTTCTTGAAGGCATAAAGCTTCCAGAGGGTTACTACTATGAGTTTGCGGGGCAGAGCGAGTATTTGGAATCTGCAAAAAAGAGACTCGGCTTTATCGTTCCTATAGTGATTATAAGCATCTTCGTGCTTATCTATTTCGCACTTGGAGATGTTAAAAATTCGCTTATCGTATTTTTCACTCTGCCTTTTGCCGTTTTGGGAGGATTACTCTATATTGACTTTTTAGGGTTTAATATGTCCGTCGCTGTAATTGCCGGCTTTTTGGCACTGCTGGGCATTGCGGCTGAGACGGCTATCGTCATGGTCATCTATCTTGATGAAGCTCTGGGGGAGAAGGACGGATCACATGAAGAGGCTATCATCAGAGGTGCGGCAGGACGCTTAAGACCAAAACTGATGACCGTTTTTGCCACTCTTGGCGGGCTTATTCCGATTATGTATATCGACGGAGTGGGAAGCGAGGTCATGCAGAGGATCGCAGCGCCGATGATAGGCGGCATAGTGACCTCGGCTGTTCTGACACTGCTTATCATCCCTGTTTTATACTCTCTAAGGAAAAAAGTGTAAAATAACCAAATGAATATTTTACTACTTGAAGATGATGTCATCCTATCGGAGATACTTTGTGAGCATTTGAGCGAAAAAGGGCACTCTGTATCGTCTGTTTATGACGGTGAAGAGGCTTATGAGAAGATACTCAAAAAACGCTATGATTTGATGCTCCTTGACGTCAATGTGCCTCTTTTAAGCGGCTTTGAACTACTTAGACTTCTAAAAGAGCAGCATGTAAATATCCCGACTATTTTTATCACTTCGCTTGACTCTGCCGTTGATTTGAAAAAAGGTTTTGATCTTGGGTGTGATGACTATCTAAAAAAACCTTTTGAGCTTTTAGAACTCGATGCAAGAATAGAACATCTTATTAAAGTGCATCATTTAGATACGCCCCATATAAAAATCGATGCACAAAACTATCTTGACAAGACTACTTATGAGCTTGTCAAAAACTCTAAAAGAGTGAAACTCTCTAAAAAAGATTTTGAGATAATCGAGTATTTTTTATCGCAAAAAGGGAGTGTCGTATCGCATGCGCAACTTATCGCAAACATCTGGTTTGAGAGTGAAGTACCGAGTGATGCTACGATCAGAACATACATAAAAAATATCAGAGCACATCTAGGCAAGGATTTTATAACTACAATCAAAGGAGTCGGCTATAGAGTTAACATCCAGTGAAAAAAAGTCTTTTTGGGGCTTTTTAGGGCTATACATAGGCTCATCGGTCTTTCTTATACTCTTTAT
>JBFEYZ010000140.1:0-4362 GCA_041561855.1 Sulfurimonas sp.
GAATTAAAAGCAAACGAAAATGCTATGGCAAAAGCTGCAGTCGTTGAATCTTCTCTTGAAAAGGGAAGAGGGCCGGTAGCGACAGTTATTGTTCAAAACGGAACGCTTCGAGTCGGTGACTATGTTGTTTGCGGCAGCTCTTACGGTCGTGTAAAAGCTTTAATAGATGAGCATAAGAAACAGATAAAAGAGATAAAACCGAGTCATACTGCGGTGGTAGTCGGGTTAAACGAAGTTCCATCTTCTGGTGAAGTGATGATGGCTATGAACAGTGATAAAGAAGCGAGAGAGTATGCACAAAAGCGTCATGAATATGACAGACATAAAGAGCTCTCTCATAGTACAAAATCAACTCTTGAAGATATGACGAGCATGATTGCAGAGGGTAAACTAAAATCCCTTAAAGTTGTTCTTAAAACTGACGTCCACGGTTCATTAGAGGCTATAAGAAGCTCGCTAAGCGAACTTAGAAATGATGAAGTAAAAATAAATATCATCTCATCAGGTGTCGGCGGAATCACTGAAAATGACGTCGAGCTTGTTGCAAACAGCGAAAACTGTGTTTTGCTTGGATTTAACGTCCGTCCTACAGGCGGCGTTAAAGCACTTGCTAAACAGAAGAACGTAGATATCAGAACTTACTCGATAATCTATCAGCTTCTAGACGATATGACCGGAATGTTAACGGGTATGATGTCACCTAAATTCACTGAAGAAAATACTGGTCAGGCTGAAGTTAGAGACACATTTAAATCTCCTAAGGGAATGGTTGCAGGATGTGTCGTTGTTGATGGAAAACTTGTACGTGGCGGTCTGGTTCGTGTTATTCGTGACGGCGTAGTTGTGCACGAAGGCGAGTTGACTTCGTTAAAACGCTTCAAAGATGACGTTGAAGAGATAGGTAATGGTTACGAGTGTGGTGTTATGATCAAAGGATATGACGATGTTATAGTCGGTGACGTAATCGAAACATTCAAAAAAATTGAGCAAAAAGTATCTCTGTGACAGAAGCTGAGATTAAACTAAAGAGAACCGAATCAGTTCTTCTTGAGTTGATTCCAGAAGCTTTAGGCTCCCTAAGTGACCAGAGGCTGCATCAGCTTGATATTATAGATATCAAGTGTTCACGCGGAAGAAGCGATGCTAAGGTATATATCGATCCTGCATCTTTCAGTGAGCAGGAGAAGAGTGAATTTTTAAAGCTTTTAAAAAAAGCAAGACCTATTATTGAGACCTTTTGTATGAAAGATCAAGGTTGGTTCCGCTCTCCAAAGCTTACGTTCGAGTTTGATGAACAGCTCAAAAAAGTTCAGAACATTGAAGAGCTATTTAAAAAAATAGCTAAAGATTAAGCGAGTAGATTTATGAGTTTAGAAAAAGATATAGAATCGTTTGTAAAATCAGTCGGTTTAGAGCTCTATGAGATAACTGTGGCAAATGACGGCAGTGACACCATCTATAGAGTCAGTGTTGTTTCAAACATTGTAGAAAATGGTAAAAGAAAAGGAGTTAGTCTGGATGAGTGTGTTGATCTAACACACCTGATTTCACCTCTTCTTGATGTTACACCACCTGTTTCAGGGGATTATAGACTTGAGGTCGGAACCCCAGGTATAGAGAGAAAAATAACAACAATTAGACAGTTTGAACTCTGTACGGGTGAAAAAGTAGCTATTTCACTAAAATCAAAAGAGAAGCTCAAAGGCACCCTTCTTAAAGTTGAAGGCTCTAAGGTTTTTTTAGATGTCGACGGTGAAGAGGTTATAGTCGACTTTGGCGAAATCTCAAAAGCGAAAACATATTTTGAATGGTAATAGATACCGAATTTTATATGAAATTGGCCTTGGATGAGGCTTGGAAATATCAGGGTCTGACATACCCAAATCCTGCAGTCGGCTGCATCGTTCTATCGAGCCAAAACGAAATATTAGCCGTTGAGGCTCACAAATATGCAGGTGCCCCGCATGCAGAAGTGGAGGCGTTGAAATCTGCATACTTCAGACTTACAAACGATTCAAAAATTTTAGATATACATGAGTCATCCCTAATCCATGCATATCTTTTGCTTCATCATGATAACTGCTTTAAAGGTGCGAGTCTCTTCTCAACACTTGAACCATGCTCGCATATAGGAAAAACCCCATCATGTGCATCTCTTATCTCTAAGCTCGGTATAAAAAAGTTATTTATCGGCTCAATGGATTCAAACCCTGAAGCTTCAGGCGGAGCAGAGATTATAGCAAAAGCGGATATTGATATAGAGAGAGCTGTTTTGGCAAAAGAGTGCAACGAATTGCTGGAACCTTTTAATCTATGGAAAAAAAAGAATTTTATCTTCTTTAAATGGGCACAGAGATTAAACGGTACTATAGACGGCGGGGTTATCAGCTCTGTAAAATCTAGAACTTTGGTCCATGCAATGAGAGATGTTTGCGATCTGCTGGTTATCGGCGGCAACAGTGTAAGAATTGACAGACCGACTCTTGATGCAAGATTGGTTGACGGCAGGGCGCCTGATATTTTGATATATTCAAAAAACAAAGAGTTTGACAGAACGATTCCGCTTTTTAATGTTAAGGGCAGAAAGGTCATTATCAGTGATAATTTTTCACTTTTGAAAAGCTATAAAAATATTATGATAGAGGGCGGGCAGAAAATGTTTGAACTCTCAATGCAACTGACAGACTATCATCTCTGTTTTATATCGCCGTCTATCGGCGGAAGTAGCAATTTTACTGGTGTTGACGATAAGTTGGAAATTTTAAATATACAAAAAGATGAGCAGGATATAATTATGTGGATGAAGCAAAGGGGAAATAAATAGAATGGAAAAACAGGAAAAAATCGTATCTATGTTTGACAACATAGCACCTACTTATGATACGGCAAATCGTGTTATGAGTATGGGGGTCGATAAGAGCTGGAGACGCAAAGCCTGTGATCTGGCTTACAAACTTTATGCAAAAGAGTCTATTGATAAGATTGTTGACGTTGCTTGCGGAACCGGCGATATGATGGACTTTTGGAAAAAAAGATCAGAAGTAAACGGTATAACACTCGGAGAGATCGTAGGGGTAGATCCGTCCAACGGTATGGTAAATGTAGCTAGAGAGAAGTTCCCCAAATTTAATTATCATATAGCAAAAGCTACAGAAATTCCGCTTGACGATAATAGTGCTGATATTTTAAGTATCACATACGGTATCAGAAATGTCGTTGAGAGAGAAGAGGCGCTAAGAGAGTTTAACAGGGTTTTAAAAGATGGCGGACTTGTCGTGATATTGGAGTTTATGAAAAATGAGAACCCTTCGTTTCTTGGAAAAATAAGAGATTTTTATATGAATAAAATACTGCCTAAAGTCGGTGGTTTTATATCTAAAAACCTTGAAGCCTACGAGTATCTGCCAAATTCAATAGGCGATTTTTCAACGGTTGAGAATATGCAAAAAGAGCTTATGGAAGCAGGTTTTGAGATAGTTTATACAAAGAGCTTCTCAATGGATATATCAACACTCCTCATAGCAAGAAAAAAATAGGCAACAGAGTTTTGCAAACACTAAGTGTCTCTTCTTTAAACGAACAGATCAAAACAGTTTTAGAGAGCACATTTACGAGGGTTTTGGTAGAGGGCGAGCTCTCACGCGTAACCGTCCACAACAGCGGACATATATATTTTACTTTAAAAGATGCCTCATCCTCAATAAAAGCGGTTATGTTCAAGGGAAATGCCTCAAAGTTGAGATTTGAACTTCAAGAGGGCCTAAAAGTCATTCTTGATGGAGCCGTTACACTCTATAAACCCCGCGGAGAATACCAAATAAACTGTTTCTCTATTCAGCCTTCTGGACACGGGGCTTTGGCGTTAGCCTATGAACAGTTGAAAAACAAACTCTCATCGCAGGGCTACTTTGATAGTGCAATAAAAAAACCTCTTGTAAAATTTCCAAAAAGAATCGCTCTTATAACATCTGCAACGGGAGCTGCCCTGCAGGATATGCTTCGTGTTGCCAACAATAGATACAGGGCTATAGAGATTGATATTTACGATGTTTTAGTTCAAGGGGAGAGTGCCGCCGCATCTATTGTCAGAGCTTTAAAATCAGCGGATACTAAAGGATATGATGTAATTGTAACAGGACGCGGCGGCGGGAGTATAGAGGATCTGTGGGCTTTCAACGAAGAGATTGTAGCAGATGCGATTTTTAAGGCCAAAACACCGATAGTCTCAGCTGTCGGGCATGAAATAGACTGGGTTATAAGTGATTTTGTAGCAGATCTAAGGGCACCGACTCCAAGTGCGGCTATGCAGATGATACTGCCTGACAGTAACGAACTCTATCAGTATATCGACTCTATTTCTAC
>JBFEYZ010000141.1:0-4360 GCA_041561855.1 Sulfurimonas sp.
ACGCTCTGCTCAATAAAGTAGTGAAGCAGTTCTATCCTTCCGTGAGGCACAAATGGCTCCCTTGCAATATGTTTTGCTTCATCTTTTATAGCATCATAGATATTTTTTGATACATGCTTAGGATTTAAAAATCTGACTCTTTGAACTTTTTTTATCGACTCTATCAACTCATTTTCATTTTGAAGTTCTAAGACATCCTCTTTTGCCAAAATATCTCTTGAGTTGTTTATAAGCCATGCAAGCTCGTCGCTATCTATCTTTTTTGGAAGAGAGATAAAAAGTTTGGCACCAGCTATCTTTGCCGCCGTTATTGATGAGAGTATTTCATGTAGCTTATCACCGTTTTGACATCTTAAAAGAACACTTTTTACCCCAAGATATCTTATGACATTGCTCTCGCCTCTGATATTCGCATAGTCATGCTCTTTGCTAAACTCCGATCTGTGCCACTTTACAAAATCTTTTGCAATCTCAGAAGCCTTTGATACCTCATCTGCAAAAATTCCGTGAGACAGGAATTCTCCCATCTCTTTAAACTCTATCTCATCCGCACCTATATTCATAAACTGCGTGACATAGTTAAACCCGCCCGCTTTTTTGCCGCTACCTATGGCGGATTTGCCCATACCGCCAAAGGGCTGTCTTATTACAATAGCTCCCGTAGTACCGCGGTTAATATATAAATTCCCTGCTTTTAACTCCTCTTTCCATATATTCTGTTCTCTCTCATCAAGACTCTCTATTCCCGATGTAAGACCGTACCCTGTAGAGTTTACGACATCTATGGCATCTCTTAGATCATCTGCTCTCATTACACTTAAAACTGGGCCGAAAAGCTCATTCATGTGACAAAAGTCGCCGCTTTTCGTCCCCCATCTGATAGAGGGCTTTAGCATATAAGGATTATCACCGTCTGCATAAGATGGTTCAACTAGCCACTCTTCACCGTCATCAAGATAACTCAAAGCTTTTTGAAGATTGCCTGAGGGTTTAGAAGAGAGTGCTCCGATTCTGTTTTTAAAATCCCAGACCGAACCTACCTCCAGAGAGGAAGCGGCATCTATTAGCATTCTTTTAAAATTCTCATCGTTATAGAGCTCATCTTCAAGTACAAGCAGAGACGTTGCAGAACACTTCTGTCCAGAGTTGTTAAATGCGGAAGCGACAACATTTTTTACGGCCTGATCTCGATCGCTCATAGAGGTAACTATAGTGGCATCTTTGCCACCAGTCTCAGCACTTAGATGAATGTCGCTGCGCTGTTTTATCATACTATAAGCAGTCTGCTCACCCCCCGTAAATATTATAAAGTCAATATCTCTGTTGGGTATAAGCTCCTCTCCCGCCAAAGCTCCGCTTGATGGAAGAAACTGCAATGTATTTTTGCTAATACCCGCACTCCAAAAACATTCACAAACCATCTGCGCGCAAAGAACGGAGTCGGATGCCGGCTTTAGTATAACCGTATTTCCTGAAGCCAATGCTGCGGCAATGCCTCCTGTCGGAATAGCTACGGGAAAGTTCCATGGACTCACCACCAATCCTACCCCTTTTGGAGATACATGTACCCCCTCCAGCTCCTCTATCTTTCTTACGCTGTATGGATAGAAGTTTAAAAAATCGATGGCTTCAGAGACCTCGACATCAGTTTCGCTAAATACTTTGCCGACCTCCGCCGCGGCAACACCTATAAGGTCTGCTCTTCTTTTTCTAAACTCATGTGCTACATCCATAAGTATTTTTTGACGCTCTTTTGTGCTTAGTCTCCTCCATCCGTCAATATCCTCTTTTGCCACTCTTACGGCTTCTTGCATATCATCTGCACCTGCTTTTACGTAAGAGCCGATTACTACGCCCTCATGATACTGTGATTTGTCGATTACCCCTACGATATCACTGTTCTCTATCTCAATTGATCCCACGACCGGCCTTGCATGGTATCCGCCCTCTTTTGCTATGTTTTTCCACTTATGGGCAATATCTCTCGCCCACTTTTTGTTCTGCTCCAACACAAAATCCGTATCTGCTTCACTCTCGAAAATATAGTTATTCAGATCAATCTCAGGCTTTGCAGGTTCTTGGTTTCTGTCTTGGACTCTATATGGAGTAAGCTTAAGATCTTTTATCGCCACCAAAGCGTCGTCGTAACTCTTTATAAGCGTCTTCCACGCCTCGGAGTCTACTTTCAGCCCGAAGCTGTGACGCAAGAAATTCTGTTGTGCCGTATTCTCATCAAATCTTCTTACAAGATATGCGATAGCGTTTGTAAAGGTCTCTTTTGTCGCGGTCGGAGCGTAAAGTATTACGTTTAGGCCCTCTTTTTTAAGAACCTTGTAAGCGGTCTCGCTCATGCCTTCGAGCATCTCGGCAGTGTAGAACTTCTCAACCCCTCTCTCACGTGAGAGAAGCATTCCAAGAGCCTGATCAAACAGATTGTGCGAAGCAACGCCAAGATGCGCATAAGGCGCTATGTCAGGATCTAAAAGATAGTCCATAATAACTTTAAAATTAGCATCGCTTTGCGCTTTTTTTCTGTATGTAACGCATTCCCACTCTCTCAGACTCGCTTCTGTGAACTCCATCTCCTGATTTGCACCCTTTACAAGACGGATCTTAATAGGCGCTCCGCCGCTATTGACCCGCTCTTTTGCCCATGAGACAAGATCTTTTGCCAACTCCAGCGTATCTGGAAGATAGGCTTGAAGGACAATGCCTGCATGAAGATTTTTAAACTTCTCAAGCGAGAGCGTCTTTTTAAAAACATCGATCGTAAGATGTATGTCTTTATACTCCTCCATATCAAGATTCACAAACTTATCGCTCTCTTTGCCGTCTACATCTATAAACCTATTCTGCATTGCGGCAGCGTAGATCTTCTCTAACTTATTTGAGATCTTCTCTACACTCCATTCATGCGCCAAAGGATTTATCTGTGAAAAAATAGTAGAAATTTTTATTGAAATATAGTCAATATCAGGGTTTTCAAGCACCTTTATATACTTCTCAACCCTCTCGTTCGCCTCCTCTTCTCCTAATACTATCTCGCCTATAATATTTATATTTACCCTTGTCCCCTCCGCTCTTCTTTTTTTGATATGCTCTATAAGCTCCTTCTCTTCACCGGGAATAACCACATTTTTAATATCGTTTCTTAAATACTTTATAAAAATAGGTATGGAAATATTTGTCATATATATGCCGACTTTGCGAAAAGAGAGAACAAGAAGCTCCTCAAAAATGCTGAAAAAGCTTGTATCTTTGTATTTATTAAATATATGCTCTATTTGATCTGCAACTCTGCGGGGATTATTTGAGCGAAAACTCTGGTCTAGAAGTTCGATCAAAAAAATTTTGTTCATCGGCTCTTTTAGCATTCTGCCCATAGTATCGTGAAATTTCTCTTCAACACTCTCTCTATGTTCCTGTATATAGAACTGCCATCTTCTAGCAACATCCTTTGCTTCGTCAAATCTCTTGTTTGATATGTTCATAATTATAAAGCTCCCTCTTGTTCGCAACGTAAAATTGTACGCAACTCAATCTAGGCTATCAAAAAAAAATATATTTGTCAATTTAAAAATGGTTAATTTTTAATCATTTTTTTTAAAATTTTATTAATTTTTGTCTTTATTATAGAAAATTTAATTTTTTTTATAGTAATATCCAAATCCACTAAAATCAAAACATAAGGAAAACATATGCCATACGTTAAAGAAGTTTTTGAATATCTAAAGAGATCTAGCCCATCTCAAAAAGAGTTTTATCAAGCTGCAGAAGAGGTGCTTGAATCACTCAGACCATTAATGGAAAAATATCCAAAATACAGAGAGCACAAAATAATAGAGAGAATTGTTGAACCTGAGAGACAGATACTCTTTCGTGTCAACTGGGTAGATGACAATGGAGTTATTCAAATAAATAAGGGGTATAGAATAGAGTTCAACTCGGCACTAGGACCATACAAGGGGGGTCTTAGATTTCATCCGAGCGTAAATGCGGGCGTTATTAAATTTTTGGGATTTGAGCAGATTTTCAAAAACTCGCTTACAGGTCTTCAGATAGGAGGCGGTAAAGGGGGAAGCGACTTTAATCCAAAAGGCAAATCCGACAATGAGATCATGAGATTTTGTCAAGCTTTCATGAGCGAGCTTTTCAGACATATCGGCGCAAACACGGATGTTCCTGCGGGTGATATCGGTGTAGGGGGCAGAGAGATCGGCTATATGTTCGGTATGTATAAAAAACTTGCAAACAGATATGAAGGAGTGCTCACAGGAAAATCATTAAAATGGGGCGGCTCACTTGTAAGAACTGAAGCTACCGGATACGGCGCGGTCTATTTTGCAAAATATATGCTAGA
>JBFEYZ010000142.1:0-4345 GCA_041561855.1 Sulfurimonas sp.
AAGGCTTACCAGAGAAACGGTCCCTGACATTTTGAACAGGATCGGAAATACGACAAAGGAGGCACTCAGTGTTGAAACCAGCAGTTCAACCGGAAATTTAAAGCGGTCTTCTTTTTCCTCGCTCTGTATCCTGTTTATCTTCTCTCAGGACTTGTGCTGCTTATACTGATTTTCGTTCGTCTGGCAAAACCAAATTTAAACCTGATTACTACAATGCGCGTAATTCTTATTATTTTTGCGGTAGCTTTTGTTGTACATACTTTTGCATTAGGGCTTAGATGGTATATTGCTGGGCATGCTCCTTGGAGTAACGGCTATGAAGCAATGCTTTACATCTCTTGGAGTATTATTCTGGCGGGAATTCTGTTTGCAAGATCTTCCGAGCTTGCCGTAGCAACGACCGGTCTTTTTGCTGGAATTACGCTTTTTGTTGCGCATCTAAGCTGGCTTGACCCGCAGATAACGACGATGGTACCGGTTCTAAAGTCAAACTGGCTGACGGTTCACGTATCGGTTATTACGGCAAGCTACGGCTTTTTAGGACTTAGTACGCTGCTTGGGTTCATATCGCTCATATTTTATATAATGCTTGGCAACGAGAGCAAACGTGAGCAGATAAGCGTTAACATAATGGAGTCTGCGCGTATAAGCCAGATGTCTATGATAGTAGGGCTTTCTCTTTTAACAATTGGAAACTTCATAGGCGGCGTGTGGGCAAATGAATCATGGGGAAGATACTGGGGATGGGACCCGAAAGAGACATGGACCATAGTTACTATGGCGGTTTACGTCTTTGTGACACATATGCGTTTTGTGCCTATGCTAAAGTCTAACTTTACATATAACGTGGCATCGGTTATTGCATACTCCTCTGTAATTATGACCTATTTCGGAGTCAACTACTATCTCTCTGGTATGCATTCATACGCGGCAGGTGATCCTGTTCCGATTCCTGAGTGGATATACTATGTAATAGCCGTTATTGCTATTGTCGTTATTGCGGCATCGTTTAATCGAGATAAGTTGATTAAAGTAAAGCCTGTAAAGGAAAAATAGATTTAGGGGGTGTGTTATGAAAAAATGGTTTATCGCACTGGCAGCCGCTGTTTTTATAAGCGGCTGTTCTACTTTGGAGATACAGGTCGATTACGACAGTGAGCATGATTTTTCATCACTCTCTACCTTTGCCGTTGTCTATAAAAACCAAAATGACGGAAGAGATTTCAGCAGAGACAGAATAAGCAGACTGCTCACTGCTTATATGAAGAACAAAGGTTATGAAAACGTAGACAAAAACAGTGCTGACTTCTATGTCATAATGCATTTGGATATTCAAAAGAAGTCTCAGGTGGAGACAAACTACGAGACCATAGGAATAAGACCTGTTCCGTATATGTATCTTGGAGCGATCAGACCAATAGGCTCTTACCCCGGGACTTATATCTCCGGTACCATGCTAATGGAGCCGGATGTAAGGGTTACGACAAGAACCAATGAGTATGAAGAGGGAAGATTGATTTTAGAGGTTTTTAATGTTAAGGAAAACAGAGTCGTTTGGCAGGGAATAGCAATAGATAAACTCTCTAAGGATCATACACAACAAGAGAAGAGTGACTATTTAAACAAGGTTATATCTGAACTTTTTAAGGATTTTCCGCATAAAGGAAAGTAGAGGTTTGACATCTTTAAAAAAGATGTCAAATATGTTATAAAGAGGTGAATTTAGCCTCTTCAATAAGAACCGAGAAGTTATAACCGTAGCCGAGATCGATATTTGTTTTAACAATACCGTCCGCGGTTACCATATCACCTACTTGTACGTTCGAGTTTACTGCAGTGGCAATAATATCGTCAGTTCCTGCAGCTCCGGATCCGTCTTGCAGATGTATCCAGTCTTTACCCATAATATTTCTAGATACTTTTACTACTTGTGCATTTACTTTTATATTTTTGTCTTTTAGGGCATCTTTTTTCGCATAGAGTTCCTCTATAGTGTAACCATTTGCATTTTTAGCGACAGCTATAGTGTTTGGAACGTTTTGCTGCATCTGCACAGGAGCTGCCTCTTTGGAGTGGTCGCAGTTCGCATGCGCATCTTCAAGAGTAAGTGTTTGAGCAGGAGCATTTGTAGCAGATCCGTCAGCCGGTACAATAGCGCTTACAAATACGAGTTGGTCAAAATGTTTGTTAAGAGATTTGCTTGTAAAGTCACTCATTACCATCTGCTCTAAAAACGAGATTCTCATTCCTGAACTTATATTTGTCTGAGGTCCAGCTATCCAGTATATATTACCGTCTTCGTCAACTTTAGCATAAGTATAACCGCCGCCGTTTATGGTTTCAAGAACGTTTGCAACATGCTTGGTATTTAGCTGAATATCATCCTGTGACGGTGCAGCTGCCTGTGCTTGCTGTGCTGATGCCCCATAAATAGATGTGCTTGCAGGAGCGCTTACGCTCTGGCTCTGCTCGGTTTGGGTGCTCTTTTCTTGTTCTTTTGGTTTATCGCTGCATCCGTACATTAAAAGTGCGGCAACACTAATTGCTATTGATATTTTGTTCATTCTGTTCCTTTAATATTTTTTTATGCTCTTCATATCTTTTTTTTGCTGCTTCAAATGTTTCATTTGGGTCTTTGCTTGTTCTGAAGTACTCCTCCATGAAGTTATTGTAATCTATCTCTTCTTGAGTTATCTTCTTTGCTCTTTCTTCGGCATTTTTCTGCTCTTGTGTCTTAACAGCAGGAAGTGCTTCTATTAAGATAGCAACAGCATTCATCTGGTCATCTGTCAGTTTTGTAGCCTGACCCTTCATCATCACGCCTTGACCGTATGTGTCTCTTGTACCGGCTTTATACTCTTGTAAATCTTTTACTACTTCAACCGCACTCATTCCGGCAATAGGTCTGCTTACGCCCAGTGATTTTTTCTCTCCTTTTTGACCGTGGCAGATAGCGCATCTTGCAAAGATCTCCTCGGTCGTCATATCTTTTGTTAATTTAGGCTTTACTGCAACTTCGACTACAGGAGGAAGAGATGCTATATGCTCCGAGAGCTCTTTTATATCTGTATCTGAGAGTTTTTTTGCTTGTCCCTGCATCATACTACCAAGTCCGTATGTGTCTCTTGTTCCCGCTCTATACTCTTTTAGTATCATTGTTACATCTTTTGCATTCATGCCCGCAATGCTTTTTGTCAGGTTTTGAGAGTGTCTCTCCCCCTTTTTTCCATGGCATGCCGCACATCTGTCAAAGAGTTGTGTTGCAGAAGCAATGGAAGCGATAGAAATCAGAATAATAAGTGTCTTTTTCATATTTTACTCCTGAGGTAATGTCGCAGCATGAGGCTCTGCCTCCCACTGTTCACGGTCTAATATCTCTTTGGCTTCATAGTGACCGTTCAGATAAGCCTCTTTTAGAAGAGATTCGGCCTCCTCTTTATTTACTTCTACGCCGTCTCCCTCAAGGTACATTTTCCCCAGTACGTACTGTGCATCCCCACAACTCTGCATAGCAGATTTGCTTAGGTACTCTTTTGCTTTCTCAATATCTTTTTTAACGCCCACACCGTGTTTATACATTAAACCGACTTTACTTTGTGCCAACGGATAACCCGCATCTGCAACTTGCTTATAAAGAGGAAAAGCTTTTGCGTAATTTCTCTGTGTTCCTTCACCTTTATAGTATAGATCTGCTAGATGAAGAGCAGATTTTTGATCCCCGCTGTTTGCCGCCTTTGTAAAAAGATAGATAGCCTCCTCGTCGTCTTGCGGCACCCCGTCACCTTTATGGTACATAACCGCCAGGTTATACATAGCTTTTGTATGTCCCTGATCCGCAGCTTTTCGATACATATTTGCCGCCATAGCATGATCTTTTTTTTGTAACGATGCCCTGATAGTACATTCCGCCAAGAGCAAACTGGCTATTTGGTTCACCTTTGTCGGCCTTTACTTTTACAGACATAAAAGCTTTTTTATTCATGTCAAATTTTTCTGCACTTGCCGCCGAACTTATGATTAGCGAACAGCTTAAAATAAGAGTAAATATTACTTTCTCCATGTTTATCCCTTTGTATAATTGCTTCACAATGTAGGTTATTATATCAGCTGTTATCAAATTTATTTCTTAAATAAGCAATGGGAATTTTCTTGTTGTGTATAATAATTAATTATTATTAAAAGAGCGATTGTTATATAAAAATATTATATTTATTATCAATAATTAAAAGAAAAACATCACAAAAACATCACATTTAAACAAAATTTATCCTTTTGCAAAATATTTAGTTTAAATTAATAAAAAAAGTTTAATAATTGCAGGAAGGATAGATAAAATGGAAGAAGA
>JBFEYZ010000143.1:0-4334 GCA_041561855.1 Sulfurimonas sp.
AATTCTTATCTCTTTGTCTTTTGGAAAATTATTGGCAAAATAGTTTATATCCTTAAGAGCCGTTACCTCTTGAAGATGGATATTTTTTTGGTTTTGAGGCACATTTGAAGATAGTACGTCTAATTCTGCTGTTTTGGCATACGTCAAAAGCGCCTTGTGCACATTGTATATTGAAGCGGGCTTTGTAAGCTTATCAACTTTTAAAAGAACTCTTCCCTCCTCCTCTTTTAACAGTAAAAAGAACTCGTCATCCTCTACCGTTACGGAGATAAGTTTCTCCTCTTTGTGGTTTGCATTATCTGCTATAAAATTAAATGAGACTCCATCGTTATGTGATGGAAACTCTATCTCCTTAAACTCTTGTATATGTAGATGCGGCATTCATTCTCGTTTTAATTAAAATCTTGTACTGGTACTATTACGTCTTCTTTTTGTTCTACTGCATTTTCATAGCTTTTTTGCTGAGGGATCTTCTCCGTACTGTTTATAGAGTTTATAATTGTTTTCTCCTCTATCTTAAGCTCAATCTCGATGCTAGGTTCTGATTTTATGCCGTTAGTATCTACTGAGAAGACTCTGTAGTAATAAATTTTGTCGGCTTCTATCTCCGAGTCTATAAATTGAAAACCTTTAATGTTTTCAAAATCTTCAATAGAGCTCTCTATAAGACTCTTCTTGTATCTTTTTTGTACGCTGTAGCTCTTAACTCTTTCATCTGAGCTGTTCCAAGATAGAACTACCTTACCTTCTATAAGTTTTGCTTCGACCATAGATGGAGTATTTGGTTTGTTTAGCGTCTTGCCCAGAGCCGAGTGGTTGCTGTGAACGCTCTCTAGCTTGTCTTTGTCAAAAACACTTATTCTGTAAAAGTACTCCTTGCCGTCCTCTTCTACCAAATCAACATATGAGTTGTTTTTGGTATCTATAACCATATTGTAGCCTCCGTTGATGCTAGAAGATCTGTAGACTCTGTAGACCAGAAAGTCAGGAGCGTCACTCTTCTCCCACTTGATCTCTATTCTTCTTGGCAGATCCGTCGAAGCGGTTATCTGAGTTATCTCTTTTGGAAGCTCTTTTGTAACGACCTTGACCTCTTGACTAGGGTTTGAAAGGAGATTGTCAAAAGTAAGTGCACGAATACGGTACTTGTACGTAAAGTTATCTTTTAGATTTTTATCTATGAACTCTGCAGTGAGTCTTCCGTTTACTGTCGCAATATCTTTCCAGCTGTCCTCTTCAAGAGTTTTTCTCTGAATAATATAAGACTTTACCTTTTGATTTGTGTGCGGTCTCCAGATTATTTTCGCACTTCTTGGCATACTCTCAATACTGTGTATCCAGCTCACCGACTCCAAAGGGGGAAGAGACGCTATTGTAGTAACATCGCTCTTTACAGACTCCGCTTTTTCGCTGTATGTCTTAAAATAGTAACCGTATTTTGAGCTCGCTTTTACATTCGTGTCGAGATAGTGGGTAGAAAAACGGCTCTCAACAGTATCGTAGTACTCGTTTTGGTTCTCTTTTACATCATCAAGATTTATTTTATAGATATAAATGCCTTGTACGCGCGGGTCCTCTATACGTTCCCACTCTAACGCTATTGCATTGATATCAACAATAGTTCCATTTTTTGTAAGCTTTACCGTAGGCAGTGATTCATCTATAACTGCCTCTTTCTTCGGCGTAGGCTTTATGGCACAACCGCTAAGAATCAGCAGTGAAGCCGTGCATAATGTAACTAGTGTCCATAACTTCATTTATTTGCTCCGTATTGAATTTTCTGTTTATATAGTCCATCATCTGTGCATCAGGCAGTACAGAAAATGTGACTCTCTCTTTACTCGCAGGATGAGTAAAATATATTATATACGCATGTAGCAAAATGCGTTCCGACTTCTCTTGTTTTGGGCTTTGAGCATAAATATGATCGCCTACTATATGGCGATTCATACTCTCGAGATGGACACGTATCTGATGTGTTCTTCCCGTAAAGAGCTTACATGCGACAAGTTGATTTTTTTCATCGCTGCTTAATGCCAAGTTTTTAAATTGCGTCTTTGCATATTTGCCATGTTCAAGACATGCCATCTTTAACCTGTTATGGACACTTCTTGCAATCGGAAGCTCAATCTCCGTAATATCATCCTTTAAAGGAGGGGTTATAACCGCCAGATAGTATCTTCCCATACTTTTGTCTTGAAGCTGCTCGGATAAGAACTCATGAGAAGAGTTGTTCTTTGCTATAACCATAGTTCCGCTTGTCCCTTTATCTAGTCTGTGGACAATACCGTGACGCTCCTCTCCGCTTATAGTAGAGAGTCTGATGCCTTTATGTTTCAGCCAATCGACCAGAGTCGCTTCTTTTACGCTTGGCGCAGGATGAACAGTAAGACCACTGGGCTTGTTTATAACCAGAACATCATCATCTTCATATAGTATCTCTACGTTAAAATCAATATCTAACGCCTCTTTTACCTCCGGTTCTGGAAAAGTGACCTTGACTACTTGATTTTCTTTTAACTTAACACCGCTGCGAGAGACTACTTTACCGTCTACCTCTACACACTCTTTTTTGATTAAATTGGCTATTTGTGAGCGGCTCTGCCCTATGTAAGATGTCAAAAACGTATCAAGACGCTCAGGATTCTCGCAAACATAACTCTGTGTATTATTCATATATTATTAACCTTTATGATACAATTTCTAAAATTTTATGGAGTTTCAAATTTGTGGAGAATTGATAAACGTATTTTAGCACAATTTGATTTTTTTTCTATTATCCTCATAATTCCTCTTATAATAACCTCAAACTGGCTTATTGATGAAGTCGTTCCGGCTCTTGCGCAAAAACAGATCGCTTACGTAGGGGTGTCCTTTTTAGTGTTTTTAGGCGTATTTTTACTCCCTATTCGCAGAATGAGCTGGGTTATTCCACTCGTATACTGGATAAATATAGCACTTCTTTTAGCGGTTGAATTTTTTGGTCACGCAAGACTTGGTGCTCAAAGATGGATAGAGATACCATTTATAAATGCAACTATTCAGCCATCAGAATTCGTAAAACCTGCCCTGATTTTAATGCTTGCGTACCTTATTCATAAAAATACGCCGCCTATAGACGGATACAGAATAAAAGATTTTTTAAAAATCAGTTTTTATATACTTCTTCCATTTATTTTAATTGCGAAAGAACCCGATCTGGGAACTGCTCTTGTCCTTCTTCTTATAGGGTACGGCATTCTTTTTTTCGTGGGGGTTCACTGGAAAATATGGGCAGTGATAGTTGGCTCAATTCTCCTTCTCTCCCCACTTGCCTACAAGTTTCTGCTGCATGACTATCAAAAAACAAGAATCAAAGATTTCTTAAGCGAAAAACCCTCATACCATGTTCAGCAGTCTATCATTGCAATAGGTTCCGGTGGATTTACCGGAAAATCAAAAGATGAAGCAACGCAAACGCAAATGCGCTTTCTTCCGATATCCACGAGTGATTTTATATTTGCATTTCTTGTTGAGAGAAGCGGTTTCTTAGGAGCTTTAGGGATTATTCTAATATACGTGATGCTTATCTTGCATCTATTTAGTCTTAGCCTTTTTTATAATGATTACTATATAAAGGTCGTCACGATAGGCATTTCGTTTATGATCTTTATCTATATGGGAGTAAATATCTCCATGACCATTGGGTACGCCCCTGTCGTAGGTGTTCCCCTGCCAATGTTTAGCTACGGAGGGAGCAGTTTTCTTAATTTTATTATTCTATTTGCGATAATGCAGAATCTTATAACGTTTAGATATAAAGATATGTATGACGGTCGTGGGACTAAAAGCTTTTTGTAAATGATTTTTAAATGTAGTGGCGCGGTGGACGGGACTCGAACCCGCGACCCCCTGCGTGACAGGCAGGTATTCTAACCAACTGAACTACCACCGCGCATTGAAGAATTGTTTTTAAAAAATGGTGGGCACTACTGGACTCGAACCAGTGACATCTACCTTGTAAGGGTAGCGCTCTACCAACTGAGCTAAGCGCCCATTTTTAACTATAACACCATGTTTTGTGGCGACCCCTAAAGGATTTGAACCTCTGTCCCTACCATGAAGTGATAGTGTCCTTGGCCACTAGACGAAAGGGTCACTTTCATATAAAACAAAAGGTTTTATAAAACAACTTGTTTTTTTGCATTAGACAAGGTAAATTTTAATGAAGCATAGTGAACTATGCGAATTGAAATTTAACGCAGCATAATCAAAAAAATGGTGGGCACTACTGGACTCGAACCAGTGACATCTACCTTGTAAGGGTAGCGCTCTACCAACTGAGCTAAGCGCCC
>JBFEYZ010000144.1:0-4274 GCA_041561855.1 Sulfurimonas sp.
ATAAATATAGGCAAAAATGCGACTACCGTAGTAATTGTTGCAAGTGTTACTGGGAGAATCATCTCTTTAACGCCTCTTATTGCAGCATCATAGTTATTCATCCCCTCATCGATATGGCGCTGAATATTTTCACTTACAACGATCGCATCATCGACGACTATTCCTATGACGATAAGTCCTCCCAACAAAGAAACTATGTTTATCGAGTACCCTAAATAATAGATACTCAAAAGCCCTATAATAAAAGAGAACGGGATCCCGAGTGCTACTATTATCGCAATTCTGAGGTTTATCAAGATATACATTGATAAAAATACCAATATCAGACCAAACATCAAGTTTGAAATAATTGTATTTAGTCTCTCTTTTACAGGCTTTGAAGTGTCTTGATAAAAATCAAAATTAGCCCCTTCGTAATTTTTTTCTATGCCCTTGACGTACTCTCTTAACTCTTTAGACAGAGCAAGAGAGTCGCCGCTTACCCCCTTTGAGATAACTAGTGAAATAGTCTTTTTATTATTATATGTCGCAAGCGTGTCCGTCTGAGGATACTCAATACTAACTTCGGCTATATCACCGAGTCTGATAAATCTTCCGCCGACATCCAAGATTGCATCTTTATACTCATCTGCATCCGCTTTTCCATTGGAAGTAGAGACATAGGCAAAGTTTCCTTTCTGTTCTATATTTCCTACCGGAAATATGTATGATAGATTTGCTATCGCTTTTTGTACGCCTGCATGTTCAAGCCCGTACGCTATAATCGCTTCGGAGTTTATTTTAATAATAACCTCTTCGTTTGAATCACCGCGGATCAAAACTTCGCTGATATTGTTCAGTTTCGCTATTTTGGACTTCACATCCTGAGCTATAACGGTTAGTTCGCCTATTGAGAGCGTATCTGACGAGACTGCAAGTCTTATAAGAGATCTTGTTTTATCTAGAAGTCTGGCAACTGGTTCGTTCATATCTGAAGGAAGATACTGTCTGCTAAGTGCTATGGCATCCTTTACACGTCCAAGCGTTATCTCCCTGTTGGCACTCTCGTTTAGAGTAAGAAGTATCGCGAAAGCACCAGGCGTAATCGTAGTCTCGGTCTTGTCTATCCCGCTTATGTTGCTTAGCTCATCCTCTATATCACGAACCGCCATCTTGTCCATTACATTAGCGCTTGTCCCTCTGTAAGAACCCAAAACACTTATTTTATCAAGCTCGACATCCGGAAATATCTCTTTTGGGATGTTTTTATATGCATGAGCTCCCATAAAGATCAAAAAAGCCAAAATGGCGTAGTTCAGTCTGGAGTTTTTAATAAAATATTCAATAAACTTAATCAATGTTTTGCTCTTACAAAAGCGATTTTATAACGTTGCTTACACCTTGGTGAAGGTTGTAATTTGAAATTGGAAAATCAAGCGATTCATTCTCCAGGTTTACCGTGTATCTTGAGAGATAGTCACCCAAGACTCGTAAATCTATACTCTCATATTTTTTGCATGTTTGAGCATCATACTTTGTTCTTAGCAAAACACCGGCTTCATTTGATCTTTGGATTGTAAATGCCAATGTTTTAAGACTTAAAAAATCGCTCCATCTAAAAAACAGCTCAGGTGTGAGCTCACTCTCAGGATAACCTTCCGGGTTAAAGAGCAGATCTGCATCTCTAAGCGGGATCAATACACTCAGTATAGCCGCACTAAAAGGTACGACCTTATCTCTCCAAAAAGGTGATTCGTTTCTGTTTTTAAGTTCTGCCTCTAATAGTTGTAAAATTGTTTCTATATCTGCACTCTTAAAAAGTGCGTAACTCTCTTCTTTCATAAACTGTCCATTAAATTTTATTGTCGTAGATTCTAGTATAATTTTGCTTTTAAGATACTTTCTCTAAGGGGCCGAACTTTGAAACTAAACAAAGGTTTTATTACAAATCTGCTTGCCATTGCTCTTGTTGCTTTATCGTTTTTTATTGACGGAGGTGCTGCCGATATGCTTTTATACACCGGGCTTTTTGCTCTCTCTGGTGCTTTGACGAATCAGCTTGCCATTCATATGCTCTTTGAAAAAGTGCCTTTATTGTATGGTTCAGGAGTAATTCCCGCACGGTTTGAGGCGTTTAAAGAATCTATTAAAAATCTGATGATGAGCCAGTTTTTTACAAAAGAGCAGCTGGATTACTTCTTTAAAAACGAAGAGAAAAAGATCGAGCTGACTCCCATTATCGAAGCAACGGATTTTTCACCCGCATTCGATGCACTGACAAAAACGGTTATGGAGTCATCTTTTGGCGGAATGCTTGGTATGTTCGGCGGAGAGAGCGTACTGGAGAATCTTCGTGAACCGTTCTCGCTAAAGATGAAGGGTGCCGTTATAAAAATAGTAGAGAGCGAGACTTTTAACTATACCATGCAAAAACATCTGCAAAACTCAACACTAAGCGATGATATGATCAACTCTATTGAAGATATTATTGAGATAAGACTCAATGAATTAACGCCTGTTATGGTCAAAGATATCGTACAAAAACTCATCAAAGAGCATCTCTCATGGCTTGTTGTCTGGGGAGGAGTCTTTGGAGGGGCTATAGGACTTGCAAGCTCATTTCTGTTCTGATCTCAAGTTGTGCCGCGGATGCTAAAACACTTCTATAGTGACATCTGCGATTTCAATAACGTCACCGCGTATGATCTTGGCTCTTTTTCTCAGCTCAACTTCACCGTTTCTTATAACATGACCGTCCGCAACAATCATCTTTGCCTCTGCTCCGCTATCAACCAAATCTAAAACCTTTATAAGCTTATAAAGCTCAATATACTCATCTTTTAACTCATATTTCATTAGCTGTTTTCCTTTTATAATTGAAATAGTATCAAATTATTAGCCATATTTTTAAAGCATTTTTTAAATTCCAAAGAAGTAGAATGAAGATTATGGAAATTGGTTATACATCACTTTATGACATCGGCATCAACTACTCTATCAAGCTAAATGACGAGGAAGTTTTAATTTTTGAAGATGACCCGCTTAGAGAGAGAAAAACATCCGATGATACCAAGCTTGAAAAAGAAGAAAAACAACAAAAATCTCAAGAATCAGACTCTACAGACAAACTATCCGAAGATGAAAAACGCCTAGTCCAGGATCTCAAATCAAGAGATGCAGAGGTCAAAACACATGAAGCGGCACATCAAGCTGCAGGCGGGGGCATGACGGGGGCAGCTTCATATACCTATCAGCAGGGACCGGACGGAAGAATGTACGCAATCGGAGGTGAAGTCTCCATCTCTATTCCATCTGGTTCAACTCCACAAGAGAGCATGAAAAATGCACAACAGGCCATTGCAGCGGCAATGGCACCGGCCGATCCAAGCGGGCAAGACTTTGCAGTCGCTTCAACTGCTATGGTCATGCTTATGAAGGCACAGCAGCAGCTTCTAAAAGAGACTCAAGAGAATATACTCGGTAAAGAAGTCTACAAAAATGAGGCCGATAAAAACGCTCAAAGCTGAGGTTAAACTTCTTCGTTAATTATTGAAAACCCCAAATCATACATCGCTTTATCGACAAGCTCTATCGCTTTTGCCATAGTTTTTTGCGAGATCTCGGGAAGTTCTCCTCCCCACATAGCCTCAGCCTCTTTAAATCCTTGTATCATCCCTTCACGCCCCGCACGAAACCTGTCCTCATCTCCAGCGGCTCCATTAATAACAAAGTCAGCTATCCTTTGAGATGTCTTCTCGATACCGAAAAAACCGTCTTCGCTTACAAGCTCTGCCGCTTCCTCCTTTGAGAGCTCGGCTATCGGTTTTCCGCTATAACCTATATCTTGCAGAAAACTCTTAAACTCTTCATACTGTTTCTCAAAACTATCATCTACACCGGAGAAACCGCCTTGAATTAAGGCAGAGTTAAAAGCAATCGCATTTGCATTCTCTTTAATCTGTTCCCTTATCTCTGCGACCTCGTCCTTTGAGAGCTTTTCGGTAAAAAGCGGCTTTATCACGTTACCCTTTTTCACAGGCTCAAAAGCCTGATTTAATGAAGATATCTGCATACTGCCCTCCTATAGATTTATTACAAGTAAATCGACTAAAATCACTAAAAATTAAAGTTCTAAGTTTTATATACAAAAAATCAAAACTTTTGATATAATGTTTTTGATGAAAGATTTTGCGTGTGAGTTCATCAATAGTATATTCTGCTAGACAAACGACTCCCCTATATTTTGACTCCACTTCCAAGGAAGTGAATTTTTACCAAAGAGGTACTACGACATG
>JBFEYZ010000145.1:0-4253 GCA_041561855.1 Sulfurimonas sp.
AGGGGGGAATCTGGAGGGAGAGAGGAGCAGTTTTGGTAAAAAAACGGGGATAAAGTTTGCAGCAGATGATACGTTTAGGGTTGTTGAGAGTGTAATAGAGAGCTATCAGGCCAGCCACTACAAAAATTTTTACGATTATGCAATTGGAGCAATTTATGAGTAAAGATATATTCAGACCGCTTCTCTTAGGCAAAAAAGATCTAAAAGAGGAGATAAAGAAGAATATTATAGGTGTTCATAAAAAATACTATTTTGATTATACGGCTTCGGGGTTGGCATATAAGGCTGTAGAGTCTCGTATGGCTGAGGTGCTTAGGACTTATGCAAATACGCACTCAAAAGAGGCTTCTATGGCTGCAAAAACAGATCTATTGTATAAAGAGGCACGCAGACATCTAAAGAGCTCTTTAAAACTTGAACCCGATTTTGCTATACTGCCCTCAGGCTGCGGAGCAACAGCGGCTATAAAGAGGTTTCAGGAGATTTTGGGGATATATATTCCGCCCGCAACTCGCAAAAGATTCAACATTCAAAGCTGCAGCGAATCGCGACCTTTGGTAATAGTGGGACCTTATGAACACCACTCAAACGAGGTTAGCTACCGTGAAGCGCTGTGTGACATTGCCCGTATAGGAATTAACGATGAAGGAATTGTCGATCTAGAAGAGCTTGAGAATGTTTTAAAAAAAAATAGAGATAGAGAAAAAATAGGGGCTTTTTGTATCGCTTCAAATGTAACCGGCATTATCACTCCTTATGAAAAGATATCTACACTTCTTAGAAAATATGGGGCTATTGTCTGTTTTGACGGCGCCGCATCATCTCCGTATATGAATATCCCGTCCTCTTTTTATGACGTGATGTTCCTCTCTCCGCACAAACTTTTAGGAGGACCGGGTTCATGCGGGCTGTTGGCAATAAGAAAATCTCTTATAGACGACAGTATAGCTCCGTCGTTTGCGGGCGGAGGAACAGTTGAGTATGTAGACCGCACTTCTCATCACTTTATTAATGAAAAGGAGTCCAGAGAGGACGCGGGTACATCCCCTATCTTGCAGCTGATACGTGCGGCATTGGCATATCAGCTTCGCAACGAGATCGGATTTACATGGATAAAAAAAGAGAAAAACAAGCTGCTCAAGTATCTGATGGAGGGTCTGTTGAAAATCCCTGGCTGTACTGTTTACGGGAATATGAGTGAGGATAATATAGGCATAGTCTCCTTTAATATAGAGGGTGTCGACCCCTATACCCTATGTTCAAAAATATCAAGCAAAAACGGTCTGCAAACCCGTGCAGGCTGTTCTTGTGCGGGGCCCTACGGACATGACCTTTTGGGGTTGGA
This sequence comes from Sulfurimonas sp., assembly GCA_041561855.1. Taxonomy (GTDB): domain Bacteria; phylum Campylobacterota; class Campylobacteria; order Campylobacterales; family Sulfurimonadaceae; genus Sulfurimonas. The sequence continues at coordinate 1,346 of JBFEYZ010000145.1, forward strand.
GGATGAGCATAATCTGGATGAAAAACCTGGATGGCTCCGCATAAGCATACATTTTTCGCAGGAGATCAGTGATATTGATTATCTGCTATCGGCGCTGAATAAAAGCATTTGTGAGATTAAGAGCTATTGAATATTTGCAATAGTACAATTTAGCAACAGCTTATATCAAGGGCATAAAATGGTTTATGAATTATCAAACCCGGTTACAAAAACATTGATTATGCATCTAAGAGACCAGAGTAGCGATGCACACCGTTTCAGGCATACAGTTATGGAGCTTACAAAGCAGTTGATGTATGAAGCGCTCAAAGAGCCTGTTGTTACGCAAAAGAGTATAACGACATGGCGCGGCAAAGAGAGCTATACGGTCATAGATGAGGACAATATTGTAGTTGCAACGGTTTTGCGAGCTGGCATGCCGATGCTAGATAGTGCAGTAGATCTTCTGCCCGGAGTCTCCGCGGGATTTTTGGCTATGAAGAGGGATGAGACTACCCATAAGAGTGTTCTTTACTATGACAGGCTTCCGGATTGCAAGGAAAAAACTGTTATTTTGGTTGATCCGATGGTTGCAACTGGAGGCTCTATGATGGATGCCATAGAGCTTATCAAAGGGAGGGAGCCTCTAAAGATAGTGACGTTAAATATCATAGGCTCGCCTGAGGGTTTGGAGAAAGTGAGCAAGGCGTACCCGGAAGTAGATATCTATATTGCTCAGATAGACGAGAGGTTAAACAGCGACAAGTTCATCATCCCAGGGCTTGGAGATGCGGGTGACCGCTCTTACAACACTGTAAAACAGTAGATGATTATAGACCTGCGGGGTAAAACCTCAAATTATATACTGGAGTGCTTTGAACATCTACATACGGATGGCGGCGACGTAGTTGAAGCCGAGATTTTAGACTCAGACATAGAGACTATAGGTTATAAGGCTTTTGCAGACTTAGCACAGCTCTATTTTATGAGGCTGCTTACTCCTATAAAAAATGATGAGACGACTACTCTTTTAAGATTTCAAAAGCTCAACCTCAAAAGCTCCTTTCATAACTCAAAAGAGAGTGACAGCGAAAAGTACGGCGTGAAAAGTGATTTTTTTACGATCGACAAAACAAAAGAGTTCAGTTTTTTATACCACTACAAAAAAGCGCTTGAATTTGTTGGCGTAAAAAACACAAAGAGGGTTCTTAACCTCGGGGTAAATCGAGGTGATGAGTTTGAGGTCATAAAAAATATGCTCTCACATGAGGAGTTTTGCACCATAGAGTTTGTTGGCATTGACTATTCGGTATCTGCTATAGAGTATGCGAAAAAAGAGTTTTCACACTGCGAAAACGTCAAGTTTTTTTGCCACGATATAAACAGACTCGGGGAGCTGGAGTTAGGAAGGTTTGACCTTATAATTTCAATAGGAACTCTTCAGAGCTCAAACATCGAGTTTAACGCCTCTTTTATGTCCATATACCAAAACTATTTGGCAGAGGGCGGCGCAATAGTGCTCGGGTTTCCAAACTGCAGATGGATAGACTCTGAGATGATATACGGTGCAAAAGCTCCTAACTACAACTTCAGTGAACTCGGTCTGGTTCTAAAGGATATACACTTCTGTAAAAAGTATCTACAGCAAAAAAAATACAGAGTAGTGGTTACCGGAAAGGATTATCTCTTTTTGAGTGCGAGAAAAATTACGCAGGTTAAAACTTGATAGAGAGAGATAAAGGAAAATGATTTTATGGAGGAACTTTCGATACTGGCAATCTTGATAAAAATGCGTGGGTTAAAGAAACAGGAAGGTTTCTTTTATTTAGATACAATTTTATTTTGAGAATTTAAAAGGTTGGTAGATGACTCACGACAACATTATTCAGGGCAACGAGCTATTTCGTAAAAGTTATTTCAAGGCTCATGAAAAAGAGTTTTTGGAGCTTGCCACAAAGGGGCAGACACCCAAAGCTCTCTATATAGGCTGTTCAGATTCAAGAGTCGTACCCGATTTGATGACAAACAGCGCACCCGGCGATCTTTTTGTTGTAAGAAATATAGGAAATTTTGTCGCACCCTATAAGCCTGATGAAGATTTTCACTCTACAGCATCGGCTATTGAGTACGCCGTGAGTGTTCTTAAAGTAAAAAATATTATAGTCTGCGGTCACACTAAGTGCGGGGCGATAGAGGCGATACATACTAAAAGCTGCGGTGATGACCCGGAGTTGATCCATACAAAAACATGGCTAACGCTTGGAGAGAGTGCAAAGTCTCAAGCGCTTCTTGCGCTAGGAGTGAATGCCGATAGAGAGAGACTTTTACGTCTTACAGAGAAACTTTCCGTCATCTCTCAGCTAGAAAACCTTTTGACATACCCGTCCGTTAAAAAGAGGGTAGATAGCGATGAAGTTGCAATTCACGGCTGGGTTTACGATATCGAGAGCGGGGAGATAGAGTACTATGATCCTGAGATCTCACAGTTTCTGCCGCTTAGCTCGCTTAAAAAAGAGAACTAGAGCAGATACTTCTTTATCCAGACACTTAGTACGTAAAGCCCCCATACATGCTGTTTAAAACTGCCTCTTGAGGCTTTTTGAATATACTCCTCAATAGACTCTTTTTTAAATATGCCGCTTTTTTCGTTCACTTCTCTGATAAGCTCTATCTTTTTGCTCTCTACCAAATACTCCATGTATGGGTTAGAGAATCCCTTTTTTCTGCGTGAGATTATTTTTTCGCCGAGATAAGGTTTTGCGATTGATTTAAGAAGTGATTTAGTAGTGCTATCCTCGTAACGGAGTTTTGGGTCAATTGAAAAAACGGCGGATGCAAATTTATGGTCTAAAAAAGGGGTGCGCGATTCGATGGAGTGCGCCATGCTTATGCGATCGAGTTTTGTCAAAAAATGTTCTGCTTGAAAAAG
>JBFEYZ010000146.1:0-4202 GCA_041561855.1 Sulfurimonas sp.
CTCCGCCTTTTAGAGAAGAAATATGTCTCACTGCTTTAAATCCTTTTTATCTATTTTTATGGTTTTATTTAATTTGTGGTCGTAAAAGGTGATCTCTTTTCTGCCGTCATATAGAATATCTCCGATGTAGGTTCTTTTACTACTTTCTAAAACGCTGTTTTCTTTCATAAACATAGCTTTTCCTACACTGTGACCGATTCCTTCAAAAAGTGTAAGCAGCACAAGAATAGAGAGTACTCCTACCGTTATAAGACTTATTTTGTAGTTTTGTACATATACTACGATATAGCCCAAAATGATGCTTAATCCAAAAAAGAGATAGCCGTTTTGGTTGTCTGCGAACAGAATATTGTAGTAGAGGTCGATATTGTAGAAGTTTATATAATTTAGCAATACTCCCAAGAATAGAAAGAAGTCTAAAATAAAAGTGATAAACATACCGGAAAGAAGTGCCTGAATTGCTCTGTTCATCTTAGTTTTCTCCTCTTTTTAGAGTTTATTTTTATAAGAGACGATGAATCTTTTTCAACTAAAGAGTTAATATCCTCTATTATTATATCAGCTTTTGATTCGCAAAAATCTCTATCAAAATTTTCAGCACTTTTATTTGCAGAAGTTGAGTAGAACCAAGGAGTCTCTTTTAGTATCTTGGAATCAAGATTTATCTCTGCAACTCTGAATGAAAAATTATTTATTATGAATGTAGTTTTTTTTGAGCGGCGAACCAGATTTTTTCTTCCCCTTGAAACCCTGTTGCCGTCTTGTAAAAAGCTTTTAAAGTCTTTGTAAACTTTAATGAATGGTTTTGTTTGAGGGCGGGATTTTATTTCGTAGAGTTTTTGTGCATTTTGCGACAAAAAACCGACGGTAGTGTCGGTTTGTGTTAGGATTACGGGCATCTCTATGCTAGAAAATCTTGCAGTGCTTTGGAAGAAGACCATGAATCATTTCTCATCTCATCCAGGGCAAGTATAAGTGCTCTTGCAGCACTCAGAGTCGTAAAGTAAGGTATGTTTCTCTTAAGTACCTCTTGGCGTATAACTATTGCATCTTTTTTGGATGTGTTGTTGTCAGATGTATTTATAGCCATATGGATAGCATCATTTTTCATACTGTCTTCTATGTTTGGACGACCTTCAGAGATCTTCAGGACTACTTCACAAGGTATGCCTGCAGCTTCTATGACAGCCTGTGTGCCCTTTGTAGCAACAAGAGTAAATCCGTGTCTATGAAGACCGCTTGCAATCTCAGGAGCATGTTTTTTGTCCGTATCTACAAAAGAGAGAAAACATGTTCCCTCTCTTGCTATTTTATTACCTGCTGCAATTTGAGCTTTTGCAAAACTGATACCGAAGTTTGAGCTGATTCCCATAACTTCGCCTGTCGATTTCATCTCAGGTCCAAGAACCAGATCCGCACCGTATAGTTTATGGAACGGGAAAACCGCTTCTTTAACAGAGATATGCCCTTTTAAGCGAGGTTTTAAAAGAGAGTTTTCTTCCATTACGATATTGTATTTGTCGTAATATTTGAGCGCGTCTCTTAGAGTCTCACCTACCATTACGCGAGTGGCAACTTTTGCCAAAGGCATCCCCGTAGCCTTGCTTACAAAAGGAACGGTTCTTGAGGCTCTAGGGTTTACTTCTATAAGATAGATTTCATCTTGATAGATCGCATACTGAACGTTCATAAGTCCGCGGACGCCAAGGCCTAGTGCGATCGTTTTTGTCTGTTGTTCGACTTTATCGATCATCTCTTTTGATAAATTTACCGGAGGAAGAGAACATGCGCTGTCCCCTGAGTGGATACCAGCCTCTTCTATATGCTGCATAACCGAGCCGATATACACATCTACCCCGTCGCAGATCGCATCAACGTCAAGCTCTACAGCTTGATCCAGAAACTTGTCTATTAAAACAGGAGCATTGTTTGAAACGGATACAGCCAAGTCCATATACTGTTTAAGTTCATCTTCACTGTATACTATTCTCATCCCGCGACCGCCAAGAACAAATGATGGGCGCACAAGTACAGGATATCCGAGTCTTTGTGCTATGACATAAGACTCCTCTTTTGTTCGTGCAAGACCGTTTGAGGGCTGTTTTAGTCCATGCTGATTTACAAAATTTGCAAACTGCTCTCTATCTTCCGCCAAATCTATTACGCTAGATGGAGTTCCTGCGATCTTAGCTCCAATTTTGTTAAGCGAATCTGCAAGCTTCAGCGGTGTCTGCCCTCCGAAGTGAACAATTATGCCGTCAGGCTGTTCGTTCTCTATAACTTCTCTTACGTGTTCAAAATCTATTGGCTCAAAGTATAGGACATCAGAGGTGTCGTAGTCTGTAGATACCGTCTCGGGATTACAGTTGTACATGATTGTTTCTATGCCCATCTCTTTAAGTGCGAAAGCAGCGTGAACACAACAGTAGTCGAACTCTATTCCCTGACCGATTCTGTTCGGCCCACCGCCTAATATAAGTACTTTTTTCTTGTCGCTTACTCTGTTTTTAACATCAGGCAGTTTTGTGATGTTTGTTGTAGAGTATAGGTATGGAGTAAGAGCTTCAAACTCTGCCGCACATGTGTCTACTTCATTGTACTCAAGGTTTACCCCTAGAGATTTTTTAGCTTCATATACGTCATCTTCGCTAACTTTTTTATTTGTGTTTTTGGTGATTAGATGAGCGATTCTTTTATCGGAAAAACCGTCAACTTTTACACTTCTCATATACTCGGCATCAGATAAGATGTTCGCGTTTATAGCGCTTTCTGTCTTTATGATCTCTTCTAGTTGATATAAAAACCAAGGATCGATCTGACATGTTTCAAACATCTCTTCTACGCTCATGCCGCGGCGAAATCCTTCGGCTACATAAAGAATTCTATCGGCATTTGGACGGCGGATCTCATGTTTGATGAAATCCATGTCTCCATCTACTTCGTCAAATCCGCAAAGGCCTGTTTCAAGAGAACAGAGAGCCTTTTGAATAGACTCTTTAAAAGTACGGCCGATTGCCATTGCTTCACCAACGGACTTCATGCTCGTGCTGAGCGTATTTACTGCTTCAGGGAATTTCTCAAACGTAAAGCGTGGAACTTTTGTAACGACGTAGTCGATAACAGGCTCAAACGATGCTGGAGTTCCCGTGATATCGTTTGTAATCTCATCAAGCGTAAAGCCTACAGCAAGAAGGGTTGCAACTTTTGCAATAGGATAGCCTGTTGCTTTTGAAGCAAGTGCAGATGAACGTGAAACCCTAGGGTTCATCTCGATAACGATCATACGCCCCGTTTTTGGATCGATGGAGAACTGTACGTTACTTCCGCCCGTATCAACGCCGATTTCACGCAAAATCGCAAAAGAGGCATCACGCATACGCTGATACTCTTTATCTGTTAAAGTTAGTGCAGGGGCAACAGTAATAGAGTCTCCCGTATGAACACCCATAGGGTCAAAGTTTTCAATTGAACAGACGATAATACAGTTGTCAGATTTATCACGGATAACTTCCATCTCGTACTCTTTCCAACCGAGCATAGATTCCATAATCTCAATCTCATTGATCGGACTTGCGGAGATTCCTTCTTGTGCAAGCTTTTCAAACTCTTCCATATTGTACGCTACACCGCTTCCACCGCCGGCAAGAGTAAATGAAGCTCTAGAGATTACGGGAAAACCGATCTCACGAGCAACTTCAATCGCTTCTTCAACACTGTAGGCATTTTTACTTTTTGGCAAGTCCATACCGATTTTTATCATCGCTTCATTGAAGAGGTGTCTATCTTCCCCCTTGCTTATCGCTGTAGGATTTGCACCTAAAAACTCAATACCTTCTAGCATCCCCTTTTCATACATACTCATTGCTACGTTGAGTGCAGTCTGTCCTCCCATTGTAGGTAAAATAGCATCTACTTTCTCATCTCTGATAATCTTAGCGATCACATCTTCTTTTATAGGTTCTATATATGTTCTGTCTGCAAATTCCGGATCTGTCATAATTGTTGCAGGATTGGAGTTTATAAGAACTACGCGGTAACCAAGCTCTTTTAGCGTTTTGACGGCTTGAGTTCCTGAGTAGTCAAATTCGCAGGCCTGCCCGATAATGATCGGACCTGAACCTATAAGTAAAATAGTGTGAATATCGGTGCGTTTTGGCATTGTTTACCTTTTTTGTTAGTACATAAAAAATTTGTTTATTATA
>JBFEYZ010000147.1:0-4166 GCA_041561855.1 Sulfurimonas sp.
ATAAAACATCGAAATCGTTAAAAAAGCGAACAGATAAAATGCAACTGCTTCAAACATAACCAAACTCCTTAATATGCTAGAGGTGTTTTTTTAACACGCTCGTCTTCATGTGGTGTAATCGCGCCAAAGCCTTCAAACTCTACCTGAGTTCCGGCTTTCATCTTATCAAGCGGCGTCAACATATCCTGATACATTATAAAATGCTCTCTCTGGTCACTCGCATTTTCATACTCGCCACCGTGCGTAATAGCAAGTTCAGGGCAGACTTCAGCACAGTAACCGCAGAAGATACAACGACCAAGATTAATGCTGTACTCTGTTACCTCTTTGCGAGAGTTCTCATCGATCTTAGTATCGATTCTGATACAGTTAGAGATACATATCTTCTCACAAAGACCACATCCAATACATCTCTCTGTGTCAGACTCCCAAAGTCGCTTCATCTCGTGAACCGCTCTGTATCTTGGACCTATTGGCATTTTCTCTTCAGGATACTTCACGGTATGGATATCAAATCTTATCATCTCGCGCAGAACTACCCAAAGACCGACGAAAAGCTCGCCTCTTAGAGCTCTTTTTAGAACTCTCTTAAATTTACCCCATCCATCTGTAGGGTAAGGAGCAATATCTACCATATAGTAGTTGCTGTCTATCTCCGTGACATTTCTATTGTTAAAATGTTCTTCTATATGTTCGTTATGCATATCTACCCCTTACATCATTACTATACCAGTGATAACTATATTTATCACTGCTATCGGCATTAAAACTTTCCAACACAGCCACATAAGCTGATCCGGTCTTATATCAGGCCAAGCCGCTCTTGTCCATAAGAAAAAGAAGAAGAAAAATGCAACTTTAGCCAACAACCCAAGAGCACCTAAAAGACTTCCGTCTCCATAGCCACCTAAGAACAGTAGTGCCATAACGAAAGAGATAAAGAACATATTTGCATATTCACCGATGAAGAAAAGACCCCATCTCATACCTGAATACTCTGTTCCAAATCCGTCAATTATCTCGTGATCATTTGCTATAAGGTGAAACGGTGTTCTTCCCGTCTCAGCAAAAGCTGCTATCCAAAACAGGATAAAAGCAACTGGTTGAGACCAGACTATCCAATCAGTAATTCCACCTGACTGATACTCATTAAAGTCGATAAGCGAAAGCGAGCCTACCATCATAATAGGAGCCAATATTGAGAGTCCTGTTATAACCTCATACGAGATAAAGATAGCAGCACCCCTTGCAGCTGAAATCAGAGAGAACTTATTTGCCGAAGCCATACCGCCAAGCAGAGGACCGTAAAGACCTACACCCATAATTCCAAGAATATATAATATACCGATGTTGATATCAGCTACTATTGGATGAACTTCATATCCGAAAATAGTAAAAGAGGGTAAAAACGGAATAGCTGCTGCAGCCATAAACGCCGTTGCAGCCGTAATAACAGGTGCTATCTTAAAGATACGGCCGACTACGTTTGTCGGGACAATATCCTCTTTTGTAAAGAGTTTGATACCGTCTGCTGCAACCTGCAATAGACCGAACGGCCCAACATTTACAGGCCCTAGACGGCGCTGCATAAATGCGAGAACTTTTCTCTCGAAATATGTACCGATTCCCGCTAGTGCAGAAAATATAAGTAAAATCACGACGATCTTAATAATCGTCTCAATTAAATATGCTGTTTCCATATATTACACCTTTTCAATCGAAGCTGTTGCAAAGCGGTATGAGCTAAACAGTGCCTCTGAATTTAATTTAGAATCAAACGTCGGCAACAAAACTATGTCACCGCTGATCTTATTATCACTTACTATATTTGCCACAATCTCACCGCTTGGGCTCTTAACTCTCACGGTATCTCCTTCATTAAAATCAGATCCGCTTAAAAACTCTTCACTCATATAAACACCGCTCACCTCATCAAGATTAGTAGTCTTATATGTAAATGGCGTGAACTGTCTTACAGGATTTGCCAAGTAGATCAAACTTCCTTCCATTTTCTCATCACTAAACGCAGCAACACTCTCATCTTTGCTTGCCTTGACCGAGACATTCTCAAGCAGGTAGCCGCGGTGTTCCGTTCCGTCGTTATCGTAATGATTTGGAAGATTATCGAACTCTTGGGCTTTAAAACCTTTTTCTACAGGAAGCATTTTAGTATACTCGATAACAAGTTCGGCATTTAAACCAAGTGCATTTGCAATATCGTTTAACTCATATCCGTTATAACCGATTGCCGCATTTGTAGGGTTTACTCTTTTATTTATACTGGTAAGTGTCCCCTCCTGCTGATTAATTGCAGGCATATCCAGATCACCATCGCCAAGAGCCGAAAGTGTAAAGTCGCCTTTCGTGTTATATCCGATACTATATGAACCTGCTTCGCCATCAAGTTCGCAAATAAGCGAAACTCCCAAAGAGTTTGTAAGCGTAGGTATCATAGTAAGCTCAAATGCGCTGTACTTTTCAATAAGTGCTAAAAGGCGAGCAAGGTTTTTAGAGTTTGGATGAGTATAGAGATCAGGTCCTGCTATCAGAGCAAACGTATCTTTTTTAGCAAGATTTTTCTCTAAGTTCTCTATAAAACTCTCATCTGCACCTAAAATCTCTAAAAGACGGTTGTCATCTACTTCAACCTCTTTTGAGATCTTTTTAGGAACCATTTTTTTCTTCTCTTCCTCTACCTCTTCCTCTTCTCCCGTCTCTTCGTTTTTCTTCATCACTTTGACGATCTCTGTAACCTCTTCTTTGATTACCTCTTCAACCGTTACGGTTTTTGTCGAGTGAAATGATGCAAGGTAAGAGACTATATCGCTTGGAAGCTTCTCTTTGTCTGCAAAAAGATCAAGAATAAGGTATAAAACAACCTCTTCTTGAAGTGGAGCATGATACATCGTCATAATGCTTTTGCCAAACCCTTCGACAACAGGATCTTTTACAGGATGGAAGTAAAGACCCGCACCCTTATTTACCGTCATAGAGTTGTTTAGAGCATAACGTGCATTCGGGTTGTCGCTCTTAATAGCGGTACCTATCGAGATAACAAAGTTAGCATTGTGTGTAGCTTCAAGATCATAACCGTATAGTTTTTTACCGCTGATCTCACTGTAATCATTTAAAAATGTCTGGAACGCTTTTGCTTCGTTGTTTACAAGTTTATAGCCGAATTTCTCTTTTAACTTCTGAAGAACCAAAGCCTCTTCGTTTGTAATAGTAGACGTAAACTTTATTGTATCTGCTTTTTTAAACGCTTCTACGGCATTTGAAAATGCTGCTTCATCTTTAGCTTCAACCACGTTTTGATAATCAAATCCGTATCTTCCAGCACCGCAAAGTGAAACATAGTTCCACTCGTTCATAACGCGGTAGATCTTCTCATCGGTATTGTCGATGCTTGTATGTTTTACGTCATAGCTTATTTGACATCCTGCAGAACAGTGTCCGCATGTTGCAGGGATCTGTTTACACTCCCATGCGTTTGTAGTGTAGATATAGTGAGTATCGACAAGGGCTCCTACCGGACAAACCGCGGCACACTCACCACAACTCGTACAATCAAGCATCTCTTCACCGCTTGTTAAACCTATAAGAGATTTGTTAAGTTTATTCCACATTGCATAAGCATCTTTTGGCATACTCTCTTTATACTCTGCTTCGAGTGCATCAGCACCGCGCGGCACAGTTTTGAGTGAGTTATCGCCGATCATATCTTTACATGCAGTCACACATCTCTCACAAACGATACACAGACCCGGGTTGTAGTGAATATGCCCCCAATCGATATCGCTTCTATCTACATCTTTAACAGCATAGTGCTGTGCATCTACGCCCATCTCCAAAGTATAGTTTTGAAGCTCGCATTCACCTGACTGATCACAAACACCGCACTGCAGAGGATGGTTTACATCATAAACCTCCATAATAGCACGGCGCTCTTTTATAATATTTTCAGTCGATGTTACGACACTCATCCCCTCTTTTGATTTTGCATTACATGCGTACACCTGCTTGCCGTCAGCTTCAACAAGACACAATCTACACGCAAGCGTAGGACTACATCTTGTCAAATAACAGATAGCCGGTATAAAGATATCGTTTGCACGAGCGGCGTTTAATATATACTCGCCCTCTTGTGTCTGGATCTCTTTTCCATC
>JBFEYZ010000148.1:0-4112 GCA_041561855.1 Sulfurimonas sp.
AGAGATTTTGCTTAAACATTTGAAAAATTTAGGTTTAGAAGCTATAATTTCATCATCAAAAAACCCTTTTACTTATATTTAAGCAATTGGTACAACTATTTAATCCAAAAGGAGATTAATGAACTTACACCTAAAACAGCTGATTGACCTATCACAGATCGACAAAGAGATAGATGCCTTTGAACCTCAGATTGAGGAAGCTAACTATAAACTTGAGGCAGCTCTGGCAAAGAAACAAAGTATAGATTCCGATATTGAAAATCTTACAAAAGAGATAAAAGACGAGGAAGTAAAAAAGAAGAAGAACGAGCTGCATCTGCAAGAACTTTCTCAAAAACTTGAAGATAACTCTAAAAAAAGCTCTGAAGTAAAAACAGAGCGTGAGATGAAATCGCTTCAACTTGAAGAAGAAATTGCAAAAGAGCAGGTAACTTTTGCAAATGAAGAGATTGAAAGACTTGAGAGAGTCATAGCTCTAAAAACAGAACAAGCTGAAGCTGCAAAAGAGTCTCTAAAAGAGTTAGATGCCAACTTGGCATCAATTAAAGCTGAGGTCGATGAAAAGCTAGAGGTAATCAATAAATCTCGCCAAGAAGTATTTGTAAAAAAAGAGAAACTGATCTCCGAGATGAACCAAAAGGGTCTTGCGTTTTATCAAAAGATTCGCAGATGGGCTAAGAACACAACTGTTGTACCTGTAGAAGAACAAGCTTGTATGGGATGTCATATGGTTATAAGCGATAAGATATACGCTGACGTTATCAAAGCTGAAGAGATTACAACTTGCCCGCACTGTGGCCGTATTCTCTACATGGAAGCTCACGAAGAATAGGCTTGAAGCCGTTTAGCATTTTCTACTTTACCTTAAGTGTAGCGCTCTATTTAGTAGCGCTGCCGCTTTTGGTATATCTCTCTTTTAAACATAAATACAGAGAGTCGATTCCGGCTCGTTTTTTTCTTTTTAAAAATCCAAGATTTAAAAGCAGTGACGGCATCTGGTTCCATGTTTGTTCTTTGGGCGAGGCAAGAGCTCTGGGCCCTATATTAGATCTTCTAAAAGATCAGGATATAAAGATAACAACGATAACGCATACGGGACAAGCACAAGCCAGAAGATATGATGCGGAGGTAAGGTATCTGCCTTATGAGATGTTTTTGCCGTTTTGGGCAAAGAGACAAAGAGTACTTATAGTCCTGGAAGCAGAGTTTTGGTTTATGCTCTTTAGTGTTTTAAGAGCAAAAGGAACGAGAGTCATACTTCTTAATGCGCGTATCTCTGAAAAGAGTGCCAAAAAGTATCTTCAATTTGCATGGTTTTATAAAAAACTGCTCTCAAACGTAGAGATTATTTATGCACAGAGCGAAGCCGATAAAAACCGTTTTTTAGCATTGGGTGCTAGAAATATAGAGGTTATCGGAAATATTAAGTTAGCCTCAGAGATAAAAAAGACACAAGAGTATAAGAAGCCCGAGTGTGAGTTAATTGTTGCAGGAAGTACTCATGAGGGCGAAGAAGAGAGTGTTTTAAAGTCATTTGTAGAGTATAAAAAACAGAGTGATGCAAAGCTCGCCGTAGTTCCTAGGCATCCGGAGAGATTTGAAGCGGTCTATGAGCTTATGAAGAGATATGCCCATAATTACTCTTTGACTCTAAGCAGATTTTCACAGGGCAGAGAGTTTGATACAGATTTGATTTTAGTCGATGCTATGGGCGAGTTAAATAATATATACGCAATAAGCGATATAGCAATTTTAGGCGGTGCATTCAGGGATGATGTAGGCGGGCACAATCCGCTTGAGCCTGCTTATTTCGGATGTAAAATTATTACTGGAAAACACTTTTTTCATCAAAGAGAGCTTTTTAAGTATGTCCATCATGTTCAGTACGTAGAGAGCGATGAGATACACAGAGCGCTTATGGCATGCAAAGAGCTGCCGCCGAGTATGGTTGAAGAGAAGATAGATTTAAAACCTGTAATAAATAAAATAAAGGAGCCAACTTTATGGCACTAGAAAAAGCGTATAAACTTTTAGCAGCACAAGAGGGAGTCTCAAACTCTGCTGCAAAGTCCATGATAGATAGAGGTCTGGTATATGTAGGCAATAAGAAAGTGATGATTGCCCGCGGAGATCTGGATGCAAAAACTCATTTCAGAGTTGAAAAAGTAGAAAAGATAAAGCCTATTTTTGAAAACAGTGATCTGATCGTCGTAGACAAACCAGCACATGTGAACTCTGATGAGATAGAGAGACAGTTTAAACCTGCTGTTCTTTTGCACAGACTCGATCGTGAGACAAGCGGTGTTTTAATGCTTGTGAAAAATGAGGAGTTTAGGCAAAAGGCTATTGAAGAGTTTAAAAAAGACAGAGTTTATAAAGAGTATATCGCATGGGTTGAAGGCATTATAAGCGAGCCAATCGACATAGATAAGCCCATACTTACTACAAAAAAGAACAATCGTGCATCCTCAAACGTTTCAGCAAAAGGAAAGCCGGCAAGAACGGAGGTTTTTCCTGATTTGGTAAGCGGTGGAAAAACAAAAGTAAAGTGTATTATACATCACGGAAGAACGCATCAGATAAGAACGCATCTTAGATATGTAGAACATCCTATCATAGGCGATGAACAATACGGTGGAAGACGTGCAAAACGAGTAATGCTGCATGCTTATAAAGTAAGACTTCTGGATATGGAGTTTACGGCACCAGAACCAAAGGTTTTTGTGAATTTTGAGTAACACTGAGAGTTTATGGTATGTTTATGTTTTAAAATGCAGCGATGAGACTCTCTATACAGGAATAACTACGGATCTGCAAAGAAGAATCGAGGAGCATAACAGCTCGCCAAAAGGTGCAAAATACACGCGAATAAGAAGACCGGTAGAGATGATCTATTTTGAGCAATGCAAAGATAAAAGCGGTGCAACTATAAGAGAATTAGAGATAAAAAAACTATCAAGAGCCAAAAAATTGGAACTGATAAAGTGATGCGAATCTTTGTTGACGGCGATGCTTTCCCAAATCTGCTAAAGCCGATTCTCTACCGCTCAATAGAGAGACTCTCTATTGAGACATTTGTCGTCTCAAACAAACCTATTACCATAGGCAAATCAAAACTTATAAGTTATATTATTGTTGAGCAGGGTGCTGATGAAGCAGATCACCATATAGTCGAACTTGCAAAAGAGGGTGACTTGGTTATAACAGCCGATATCCCGCTTGCAGACAGAGTAATAGATAAAAATGCACATGCAATAGACCACAGGGGCGAGCTATACAGCGTTGATAATATTAAGCAATACCTGGCTATGAGAAACCTGATGGAGAGCATAAGAGATACTGGAGAGATGACGCGTGGTCCAAAGCCTTTTGATCAAAAAGATGCACACCGATTTGCCAACCAGCTTCATAAATTTTTGACTAAGCACTGTAATATAAAGCATACTTAAAGTAACTTTCAGCTAAAATTCGCCACTTTTTACATTCAAAATTATATTAAAAGAGGAGGGCTATATGTTTGACACATTGACAGATTCATTTACCAATGCTATTAAAAAGATTCGTTTTCATGATGATGAAAAAGCCCTCACTAAGGCTTTAGATGAGCTTAAAAAATCTCTTTTAAAAGCGGATGTAAACCATAAAGTCGTTAAAGAACTTATATTTAAAGTACAGGTAGAGACTAAAAAGAACGGGATTGGGAAAGATCAGTTCTTGGCAGCATTAAGAGAGACTCTTTATGAACTTTTAGAGGTTGGCGGAAACAGAGGTTTTATTTTTGCTTCAAAACCTCCTACCGTTATACTGATGACAGGGCTTCAGGGTTCAGGTAAGACGACAACAACCGGTAAGCTGGCAAACTATCTGAAAAACAAGCAGAAAAAAGTTCTTGTAGTCGCAGCCGACTTGCAGCGTTTGGCGGCAGTTGAGCAGCTGCGTCAGATCACGGCGAAGATCGACGTTGAGCTTTATGAGGACGAGAGTACTAAAAATCCTGTTGACGTTGTTACGGCTGCACTTAAAAAAGCAAACAGCGGCATTTATGACGTTGTCCTGATAGATACTGCGGGTCGTTTAGCGATAGATGATGAGTTAATGGATGAGCTCGAAGC
>JBFEYZ010000149.1:0-4051 GCA_041561855.1 Sulfurimonas sp.
ACCTTTTCATCTATGGCTAACGAGCATAACTTCGACAATATAGAACTTCCTGTATTTATTTCATCGTCTTATCAAAAATATGCAGACTCTTTTGCTTTTGAATATGCGAAAAAGAAAAATCTTCCTCTTCATTTTATAACTCTCAGTGACCCGAAATCAATGAGTGAGATAGAGGCTATAAACGGCAACTCACTTATATATATTATTGATCTTCAAACTCTTAAAAAAAGCGATAGAAAAGCTCTATACTCCATGCTTGAAAACAAAAATGCAATAATCTCAAGCACTGACAAAATTGAAGATTACGAGTATGAAGTAATAGAGATCAAAAGCGAAAACAAAATATTTGACCAAGGAGAGATTCTTCCGATAGAAGATTATGTAAAGTTCATCGTACTGAATTACCAGCATAAATTTCCAGATACTGAACTATCGAAAAAGCTGGGAATTAGCCGTAAAAGTCTATGGGAAAAACGGAAGAAATATGACATCGTCAAGAAAAAATAAAACATTACTAATTGATAAAGAGGCAGCATCTGCACTAGAGTTATTAAAGGATGGTCTATTATCCCCTGTTGACTCTTTGATGAACGAAGAACAGAGTACAAGCGTCTTAAAAACAGGTCTTATAAACGGAAAATCTTTTCCTTTTCCTTTTCTGCTCGCACCTGCAGGCAAAATGAATACAGAGGTACTTGCATCACTTAAAAAAGGCGAGGAAGTCACTATTCTTTTTGAGAAAAAACCCTTTGCTACACTCATTGTAGATGAAGTTTTTCACATTGACCCAAGTGAGAGAATAAAACAGATATACGGAACAGACGATATCTCTCACCCTGGAGTTATGGCAACGTTTAAAAGAATCGGTTCTCTTGCTGTAAGCGGAGAGTACACGCTGACAAACGAATCGAGCAATACGAACAAAAAAATAATAGAAGATGCAAAAAAACTGATCGACGCGAAACATACAACCGCTCTTGTAATGGCCGCTAACCCGCTTCACCGTGCCCACGAGAGACTCATCCGCCAAACACTTGAAAACACCGATTTGCTTGTTATATTTTTACTAAAACCCTATACGGAATCAAACCTTTCATACAATATAAGAAAAAAGGCGCTTGATTTCTTTATAAACAACTTTTTAACCAAGAACCATGTTGTAGTAGTTCCTCTGGAGAACAGCTACATTTTTGCCGGATATAATGAGATCATTTTAGATGCCATCGTCGCAAAAAATTACGGCTGCAACAAGTTGACTATAGGACGAAACCATGCAGGACTTGGAATGTTCTATGACTGCAACTCAAATAAATCCATAATCGACAAAGTTATAGGTATTGATATAGAGATCACGGTCGCAAGCGAATATGTCTACTGCGACAAGTGTACTACGCTCGTAAGCAAAAACACCTGCCCTCACGGTCAGCATCATCAGATATCATACCACTCAAACTCAATTCTTGAACTTTTGGAGCTCGGTATTTTACCTCCGACTATTTTAATGCGAAAAGAGATTTCCGCCGTGATACTCTCAAAACTGCATCCGAACAGATTTAAAAACCTGGAAAAGCTCTACTACGATATCCTTCCTGTAGAGGGGCTCTTAGAAGAGCATACCGAAAATGATTTTTACCTAGAGCTTATGAAGCTCTATCAAACGACATCTCTGACTTAAGATGAAAACCTTGTAAGCTAAAGGAATTACTTCCTTTGGCGTAATAAATTAAGATGAAGGGTTTCCTTCATTTTGCTAGGTGCCCCTTGAGGGTGTAAAACAAAATTAAGGAATAAAATGAACTGGTTTTTTATTACACTAGGCTACAGCGGATTATCGCCAAAAGCTCCAGGAACAGTAGGAACACTTGTTTCACTACCGCTTGGAATGTTGATTCTCATATATCTAGGTGCGCAGACTCTATTTTTGGCAACTCTTCTAATCTCTATTATCGCTATTCGTGAAATAAACAGGTATGAAGATAAAAGCGGTATCCACGATGACAAACGCATAGTTATAGACGAGCTTGCGGGGATGTGGTTCGCACTAAGCGTTGCACCTGCTATTAGTGTAAACCTAAACGAGGTAACAGAATTGCAAAACGGATTTTTGGTTCAAAGCCTTCTCTCCTTTATTCTTTTTAGATATTTTGACATTGCAAAGCCATCAATAATAGGCAGACTAGACCGTGAAGCAAAAGGCGGTGTAGGCGTAATGGCTGACGATATAGTAGCCGGTTTTGTAGCTGGTATTTTAAGTGCTGTAATATGGCAAGGATGGTTACAGGTTCAAAACCTATTTTAGTTTTTTTTCCCAAAAAACAAAAGAGCTTTTATATGAATTAAAAGAGTGATACAGTTGCAAGGCGTGCTCGAGGAAGGATACTGTAGTATCTGACGAACGCAACAACAAAGCAAATGCTTTGCTATTTTAATTCTAGGTTACTTAGTTAAATAAACAGAGGGTCGGACGATGGCTCTATCTCTTCAAAATCCTCAATGATCTGATCAAACATCTTCATTGTTTTTTTAGATTTTTCAATGTACTCGTCAAATATAGTTTTTGATGACGGGAATGCTTCAGCAAGCTCTTTGTAGATCAAAATACGGCCGTTTATATGTCTGTTTATCTCGCCAAAAGCATCTTCTAGATACTTTTTAGAGTTCGTATGTCTAAATAGGGACCTTATCATCCTGACACGCTCTTTTATCGGGAGAGACTCGTCTATTGCTTCTGCAATTCTTTTAATGTCCAGTCTTGATAGATATACTCCGCTGATAGCCGGAGCCAAAAGCTTTGAAGTCAGTGCATCTACAAACTGAGGAACCGGTTCTTCATCCTCTTTGTCCTGCTCATCCTGACCTCTTTTCAGATCTTCAGGGTCCATTGAACAACTGTCTTTTACAAACTTGTCAAACTCTGCTCTTAAATCGCTTAAATCGTGTTGATTCATATCTTTTCCTTATTTAAAATCTCATATCGCTTTTGTCATGATCTAGATGGCCGCTCTGCTTTAAAAAATCAAAAAGAGCGTTTGAAAGCTCATTTAACATATTTTCAAAACCAAAATAGTGGGCTTCTAGTTCATCTGCTCTTACCTTAAGCGGTGAGAACTCTTTTTTTTGTTTCATATCCAAATTCAGGCCACTAAGTTTGTTTATAGACTTTAATGTACCAAAATCTGAAAAATCGATAACCGCATCGTAAGACGAGAGGTCTACTTCCATACCATCCGCTATGCGGTTGATATCCGCATCTTTGGCACCTATATCATCTACAAAACTCATCAATCTCTCTAACTCGTCATAAAAGTAGCTTATCTCTAAATTTTGTGCAAAATAGCAGAATGCTTTTGCTCTGCTGCCTATTCCTAAAAGAGCTACTTTTTTACAGTTCCTCTCTTTTAAAAAGTCACAAAGTACTCTCATCCCTAAAACATCACCGGCAAGTCTTTGTTCATCTCTTAGCACGATATCGCACATACCGGAAAATCTAACCGCTTCACTTGCATCGTCGAGCACTTCTACTACATTTTTTGTATACTCATTAGCTATTAAAGCACCGTTTACGTGAGATTTTTTCATATTTACGGCAGTAAAATAGAAATCGTCCTCCCTTATGTTCATAGGGATCATCATTGCATCTTTGTTGTTAGCTTTAAATAGCTTATTGAGTATTGCCGAAACACTGCTCTGTCCTGCATATTCACCTATAAAGCCGTAAAGCTTAGTGTGATGTGATATCTCATTGCCGTTGTTCATCATTTCTCGAATCTCCTCATATTCCCCAAAGTGCCCTTGCCTCTTCTTCCTCTGCTTTACATCTGTAACATAGCCTCTCGTCTGAATTTGTGCTAAAAATGACATTGCACTCATCGCATCTTCTGACATTGAATTTTATGAGGCTATGAACCTCGGGCTCAAAAAACTCCTTGACCCTGTATGTAGATGAGAGCGTGATCGCTTCTGGCACGCAAACATCATGACAAATATGACACTTTATGCACAAAAACGGGTCAAACTCTATCTTGGAGTTTTTAATATCTGAACTTAAGGC
>JBFEYZ010000150.1:0-4046 GCA_041561855.1 Sulfurimonas sp.
GACTTGTGATTTGCCATGCATGAGTCCTTCTCATAAAAATTTAGTGCAGAATATTAGCTTAAATATAATTAAAATTAAGTTAAAGCCAAGGTAAATGAGAATAATTTAAACATTATTGCCTAAATATGTTAAAATACAGCACTTTAAATATTATGGATTTGAAATGAAACTGTTTGGAACTGATGGAGTAAGAGGGGAAGCTGGTACTTTTTTGACAGCAGAACTTGCTATGAAGGTGGCTATGGCTGCTGGGATTTATTTTAAGGCACACTCAAAGACTAACAAGATATTGATCGGAAAAGACACCCGCAGAAGTGGCTATATGATTGAAAATGCGATCGTGAGCGGACTTACTGCCATAGGTTATGACGTTGTTCAGATTGGTCCTATGCCTACGCCGGCAATCGCATATATAACAGAAAATATGCGTTGTGACGCGGGAATAATGATAAGTGCTTCGCACAATTCTTTCGAAGATAACGGTATCAAGTTTTTTGACGGCTGCGGGGATAAACTATCTCACGGTGTTGAAGAGGAAATAGAGAAGATATACCAAAACAGTGAACTTCTTCAGGATGCTCATGTACGCGGTAAAAATATAGGCAAAGCAAAAAGAATCGACGACGTGATAGGCCGCTATATAGTCCAGCTTAAAAACTCATTTCCAAGAAACCTGTCATTAAAAGATATGAGGATAGTCCTTGATACGGCAAACGGAGCAGGGTATATTGTGGGACCTACAGTTTTAGAAGAGCTTGGCGCCGAGGTCATAGTTCTTCACAACAAGCCTGACGGTTTTAATATAAACGAGGGATGCGGCGCGCTTCATACAAAGGATCTTTGCGATAGCGTCGTGAAGTACAGAGCAGATCTTGGAATCGCTCTTGATGGGGATGCTGACAGAGTCGTTGTAGTCGATGAAAACGGTGAAGTCGTAGACGGAGACCAGCTGTTGGGCGCTCTTGGGGCATATATGAACAATAAGGGTACTTTGAAAGGCGGAGGAATAGTCTCTACCGTTATGAGTAATAAAGCTTTGGAAGATTTTATGAGTGAAAAAGGATTGAAGCTTCTACGTTCAGATGTGGGGGATAAGAATGTTTTGGAGCTTATGAAAGAGAAGGGGATAAATTTCGGTGGTGAGCAGAGCGGTCACGTAATAATTAGCGACTTTGCAAAAACAGGAGATGGGCTTGTATGCGCACTTCAGGTGCTTGCACTTCTTATAGAAACCAAACAGAGTGCTTCAAAAGCGCTTCGACCGTTTAAACTATATCCGCAAAAGCTAGTAAACATAAATGTTAAAGTTAAAAAGCCTATCGGTAAGATAGAGGGATTAGACAGCAAGCTAGAAGAGCTGGAAAAAGAGGGTTTACATCATCTTATCCGCTACTCAGGAACAGAGAACAAGCTAAGGGTTCTTTTGGAGTGCAAAGATGCGAAAAAGATGAACCGCTATATGGATGAGATGGTAGAATTTTTTCAAAAAGCTTTAAATGCATAACAGAACTATTCGTCTTCTTGTCATACTATTTTTTACGATGGCGGGCATCTTTATAATAGACCAGAACATAAAGTCGCTTTTTGTCGACGGCTGGAGATATTACGGCGAATGCATCGACCTTATTCTGGTTTATAACAAAGGTGTCGCATTTTCAATGTTCGCGTTTCTGGACGGCGCTCTCAAGTATATACAGCTTGTCCTGATTCTTGGTGTTTTTGGATATATTATTTACCTAAAGCAGCTCTGTTACGCATTTCCCTCAGGATTGCTTTTAGGCGGCGCAGTTTCTAATATATATGACAGGTTTATTCACGGCGGAGTAGTAGATATGGTCTACTGGCACTGCGGATTTGACTTTGCCGTTTTTAATTTTGCAGACGTTGTGATAGACATTGCGGTTGTATGGATATTAGTGTTGAATTTTAAACCAAAATTTTGCAAAAATAGAGCCTAAAGATAGATAAAAGCAGATTTAGGGTAATATTGCTAAAAATAATAGTTATATAACTATAAAAAACAAACTCAAATAAAGGAAATTGATGAAAATCAAAACTAATAAGATCAATAGCGCAAATGCTCAAATAGAAGCTGAGATTCCAAAAGAGAAGATAGACGCAAATGTAGAAAAAATAGCTAAAAACTTAACAAAAACCGCTTCTGTACAGGGCTTTAGAAAGGGCAAGGTTCCTGTGGCGGTAGTTAAAAAACAGTATGGAGATCGTCTGGTTCAGGATGCAGAGGCTGAAGCACTGCGCGAGGTTTTAAACAAAGGACTTGATGAGCTTAAAGTGGCTATGGATGCATTGATCGGTGAGCCTAATATTTCAAAATTTGTAAAAAATGCAGATAATATTGAAGTGACAGTTAAAGTTGCAATGAGACCTGAAATAAAGCTTGATAACTACAAAGATATGGTTGAGAGTTTTGACAAGCCTGTTATAACTGATGAGCAGGTAAATGAAAGATTGGAAAAAATAGCTGATGCTCAAGGAAAATTTGTTGACTTGAAGAGAAAAAGAGCGGCAAAAAAAGGTGACAGCGCTATTATTGATTTTGAAGGTTCGATTGACGGAGAACTTTTTGAGGGCGGAGCTGCAAAAGAGTTTGCTCTTGTTCTTGGCTCAGGTCAATTTATACCTGGTTTTGAGGATCAGGTCATCGGAATGAAGATAGGCGAAGAGAAAGTCGTAAAAGTTACTTTCCCGGAGAATTACGGTTCTGATAAACTAGCTGGCAAAGATGCAGAGTTTAAAGTAACTCTTCACAATATTCAAGAGAAAGCAAAAGTAGAGATCGATGACGCGTTTGCTGAGAAAATTCTTGCCGGACAAGATGACAAAAGCCTAGAGAACTTGAAGAATCAGGTAAAAGCTCAGCTGGAGAACGAAGCACTTGCAAAGCTCTATAACGAGGAGCTAAAACCTGCATTGCTAGAGACTTTTGTGACTAAGTTTGATTTTGATCTTCCGGAGTTTGTGGTTGAGCAGGAGATCGACGTATCTCTTAATAAAAAAGCAAGCACAATGAGCGAAGATGAGATAAAAGAGCTTCGTGAAGATGCGGCTAAGCTTGAATCACTTCGCGAAACTTTCCGCGAAGATGCAGAAAGAAGCGTAAAAGCTACGTTTATTATTGATGCACTGGCAACTGCGGAGAGTGTTAAAGTAGAAGAGAATGAAGTGATGCAGACTATTTACTATGAAGCGATGCAGATGGGACAAGATCCTAGAATGGCATACGATAAATACAAGGAAGCTGGTTATTTACCTGCTATTCAGATGTCAATGGTCGAGGATAAAGTGCTTACTCAGATCCTTAACTCAAAGATGAAAGAAGCGTAAACCAGATGAGTTATGTTCCTTACGTAGTTGAAAAAACGGCACGCGGCGAGCGCTCTTATGATATATATTCCCGTCTTTTAAAAGATAGGATTATCATGTTAAGCGGTGAAGTCAACGATGCAGTTGCTTCATCAATAGTCGCTCAGATGCTTTTTTTGGAAGCTGAAGATCCAGAAAAGGATATCTACTTCTATATTAATTCTCCGGGCGGAGTAGTGACAGCCGGGATGGCGATATATGACACTATGAATTATATTCGCCCGGATGTAACTACGATATGTGTAGGGCAAGCCGCATCTATGGGGGCTTTCTTGCTTTCAAGCGGAGCAAAAGGCAAGAGATATGCTCTCCCGCATGCAAGAATTATGATTCACCAGCCTCTAGGCGGAGCTCAGGGACAAGCAACGGATATAGCTATTCAGGCAAAAGAGATCCTTAGAATGAAAGAGGAGCTCAATGATATTTTGGCAAAAAATACTGGTCAAGATATTAAAAAAGTTGAGAAAGATACCGATAGAGATAACTTTATGAGTGCTAAAGAGTCAAAGTCGTATGGAATTATCGACGAAGTGTTGTTGAAAAAAAGTAAAGATTAGGTAACTAAAGGAGCTGGTATGTCAGGAGCTTTAAGAAGTAGACGCCGTAGCACTACGGATGCTAAGCCATCTGCAGCGGTAACAGATAAAGAGATAATGCATGAA
>JBFEYZ010000151.1:0-4001 GCA_041561855.1 Sulfurimonas sp.
ATTAAAGCACACCCGACAAAAGAGCAGATTTCTACATTCAAAATGAAAGTCGCAGAAGAGGACGACTACGTCGATTATGTTATAGATCTAATGAATCTTGGCGAAGAATCAAAAAGAGAGCTTTGCACTCTTTACGGCATAGATGTCAACGAGCTGAACCAAAAAGAAAAACTACAGCTTACGGTCTCTTCTTCTATATAACTATTTTTAATAACGCCCTTGACATATTGATGATATCGTTACTATAATAGTGCATATCAACAAAAGGATATCTCATGTGTAAAGACGCAATCGTATTTCGCAATAAACCCGAAGGTGTGACTCTTGAAGCGGGAGTCACATATATGATCTGTACGTGCGGAAGAAGCAAAGACGGTGTTTTTTGCGACGGAAACCACAAAACGACAGAATGCCTTCCAAAGAAGGTAACGGTTGAAAAGACGAAGCAGTATCATATCTGTATGTGCAAAACAAGCGGCAACTTTCCTTTTTGTGACGACACTCACAGCATATACAGCGACGATGAGATAGGCAAAGCCGTTAAAATTTAAAACGCTACAGCCACTCTGCAATGCCTCTATTAATATTTTTCGTGTTAAAATGTAAAACAAAGAAAATCAAGGAAGCTGCAAGTGAATATAATTAATATTTCAAAACAAAAGATATTTGACAACAAAAACCAGCTCTTTGCTTACGAACTGGTATTTAAAGATAGTTCTTTGGAACCGACTGGTTTCTCAACAAAGATAAGAGCTACTTCACAACTTATAATCAGCTCTATAACAAGCAACGAACTGGACAAACTTCTAGGTTCAAAGGTATTGGCTTTTGTAAACGTAGATGAGGAATCTCTTCAAAAAGGGATACTGGATGTACTAGACAAAGATAGGTTTGTCCTTAATATTTTAGAAGATATTGATCTTAACGAAAAAGTGATCGCAAAGATCATACAGTATAAAAAACGAGGCTTCAAGTTATCGCTTGAGCACTTTGACTCCAGTGCCGAGATGATCAAAAAATTCAACAGGCTCTTTAACTACATAGATATTATAAAAATGGATGTGGTGCTCTCCTTGCATGAAAACCTTGAGAAGGTCATGGAGAAGTTCAAAGGCACAAGAATCAAGCTTCTGGCACAGAATATAGAGACAAAAGAGGATTATCAGAAATACTCAAAAATGGGATTTGACTACTATCAGGGGTACTATCTTGACAAACCCGAGGTCATAGAGATCATAGGTTCAAAAGAGCCTGCACAGTTCATAATCCTGCAGCTCATTAAGATCATAAAAGACAACAATAGTACTGAACAGCTTGAGTTTTTCATAAAAAAACAGCCTGACTTGTCATATAAGCTTGTCCAGTTCTTCAACAACTCAAAAAAATTCAATGTTAAAATAGAGTCTTTGATGCAGGTTATCACACTGATGGGAAGAGACAAGCTGCTAAGATGGTTGCTTCTGTATCTCTACTCTGAAGTCTCTAAAAATCCTGCATCCAAGACTATATTGGCACTTGCTATAAGAAGAGCCGAAAAGATGGAAGCAGAAGCAGACCGTCCGAACAAAGATAAAGCCTATCTGGCAGGAATGTTCTCTATGCTCGGTTCTATTTTTGAGACCGACATCAGAGAGCTGATGAACCATATTCAGATGGACAAAGATATTACATCTTTGGTTCTAGAGAAAAAAGGCATCTTTGCTCCAAGTCTTATAAAAGCCGAGAAAGAAGAGAAAGATTATCTGCGTCAGATTATGCTTGAGAACTTTGATAAGCTCCACACTACCGATCTTATTTACACACTTGAGTATGGCGGAGTGGATGTAGACAAAAGTAAGCTCTAATCAGCTCTTTTATGTTAAAATGCCGCCACTAATACTTATGAGGTAAAGAATGCTCATTCCATCAGATTTGCTAAAAGATAAAAAAATACTGCTAGGAGTTACAGGCTCGATTGCGGCTTATAAATCACTTGAACTTGTAAGACTTCTTACCAAAGCAGGTGCAGAAGTCAAAGTGGTTATGAGCGAAGCGGCTAAAAAGTTCGTTACTCCGCTAAGTTTTGAAGCTCTTACCTCAAACCAAGTCCTAGACGATACTAATGAATCATGGGCAGACTCCCACAACCATATAAAAGCAGGCGAGTGGGCAGACCTTTTTGTAATCGCCCCTGCAACTGCAAATACCATAGCAAAACTCGCAAATGCAATAGCCGACAATATGCTTCTGCAGTGCGCTTTAGCCTACCCGCATCTAAAAGTTATAGCGCCATCAGCAAATACCAATATGATAAACAACCCTATAACAAAGGGAAATCTCAAGATGCTTGCAATTGCTAACTACGAGATAATTGAGACGCAGACAAAAGAGCTTGCATGTAAAACAGTTGGTGACGGTGCAATGGCTGAACCGATAGATATCTTCTGGCACTGTGCTAAAGCTCTTTTAAAGGATGAGTTTTGGACAGATAGACGCGTTATCGTAACCGGAGGCGGGACGATAGAGAAGATAGATGAAGTTCGCTATCTCTCAAACTTCTCAAGCGGAAAGATGGCTTCTGCACTTGCTACTGCGCTCTACTGCAAAGGCGCAGACGTAAATCTTATCTCTACTAGATTTGACAAAGATCTGCCGCAGGATCTCTACACTATAGACGTACAGAGTTCCGCGGAGATGATGGAGTACCTAAAAGACTCCGTACGCATAGCTAAAAAGGGCAAGCTCTCAAAAGCAACTCTAATGAGAGAAGAGCAGATTCACCTTATCCAAAAAAAGCCATACCTATTTATGGCGGCAGCCGTAAGTGATTATGTAGCTCAGTTTCCGCAAGACGGAAAACTAAAGAAAGAGCAGCTTGGAGACGAGTGGGAGCTAAAACTCAAAAAAAATGTAGATATTTTAAGCTCTATTGATAAAAACGACATAACCACGATAGGCTTCAAAGCCGAAATGGAAAAAGAACACGCAATTTCAAATGCTCTAAAAATGATAGACAGCAAAAGTGTAGATGCAGTCTGTTTAAACATCTTAAAAGACTCCTCAAGCTTTGGAAGCGATACAAACGAGATAGAGTTCATTGTTGCAAATAAAAAAGAGCTTATCCCAAGCTCAGACAAACTCAGCGTATCTTTTCAAATACTGGAACATGCAAAAAAGATATGAATAAAGCAAGACATATAGCCATAATCATGGACGGAAACGGCAGATGGGCTGAGCTTAGAGAACAAAAGAGAGTTAAAGGGCATGAAGCCGGTGCCAAGGTGGTTAGATCGATCACGGAATTTTGTGCGAAAGATGAAGATATAGAGAGGTTGACGCTCTATGCTTTTTCAACTGAAAACTGGAAAAGACCACGTCTTGAAGTAGAGTTTTTGATGAAACTTTTACAAAAATATCTAGAGAGCGAACTTGAAAACTACCTTCAAAACAACATAAGATTTGAGCCTATCGGGGATATAAGAGCTTTTTCAAAATCACTTCAAGATACAATTAACGAGGTACAGGATAAAACTGCACACTGCGACGGCTTGGTGCAGTCTTTAGCGCTAAATTACGGTGCCAGGGATGAGATACTAAGGGCAGTGAACAGAATTAAAAACTCAAAAGAAAATATTACCGAAGCTATGCTCTCAAATGCACTTGACTGCAAACACAACGTTGATCTCATCATCCGCACAGGCGGAGACCACAGACTCTCTAACTTTCTGCTTTGGCAAGCTGCTTATGCAGAGCTTTTTTTCACCGATACACTCTGGCCTGACTTTACAACGGATGAACTTGAGAAAATTATAAAAGATTTTACAAAAATTGAAAGAAGATTTGGAGGGCTGAAATAGTGGAACTGCTAACCGCTTTTATATTTGGTGTGCTGCTTGGCTCGTTCTTGAACGTTGTAATACTTAGAATCCCTCAAGACGAGAGCGTAATTCATGGCTTTTCACACTGCACTGTATGCAAAAACACCCTCAAGCCTTGGCATAACGTACCTATCTTTTCATGGC
>JBFEYZ010000152.1:0-3949 GCA_041561855.1 Sulfurimonas sp.
ATATGATCCAACATCTATTAAACTCCTAAACCTGAGAGAATTGTCTTTATTTCTCCAGAATATCTAACTGCAAGCCCAAAGACCACAGCCAATGAGAGCAGAACAACCGTTCCTGCTACCATCCACTTAAGCATAGTCGATAGATTACCGCTTTGCATAACTCTTGTTTTGTCACCTGTCTGATAGAATATATTTGCTATGCCGTCAACAGTTCCATCCACGATCTTCTGATCGATCTTTGTCCAAAGCACATCTGATAGTTCTCTATACGCTTTTACAATGTAGTTCTCGTAGAAATACGGGATATAGTACTGGTTAATTAACAGCTTATATGCAAAAGAGTTCTCCATCTTAGATGTTCCGTCAGGCACTTTAATATCTTTGCTTGTATATTTTTTGTATGCATAAGCGATCGCCCCGATTACAAAAAGCTGTGTTCCTATAGTCATGATCCAGTACGTCGTAGCTGAGTGTACATGGTACTCTGTTGCAGGAAGCAGTTCAGTGACCATATTGAAATATCCCATCTTAAACGCACCTGCAATGACTGCAAGAAGAAGAAGCGGGCTCATTGCAATAAGCATAAATCTATACGCTTCATGCGGATGAATACCGAAATGCTTATATCTATCCTCACCGTGAAAGATAAGCGCTACGAGTCTAAATGAGTAGAACGCAGTAAGACCTGCAGTTAGCAGCAATACGGTATAGATTATAAAGTGATGCTCAACAAACGCAACCTCTAAGATCAGATCTTTTGAGAAGAAGCCTGCAAGAGGGAAGATTCCCGCAAGTGCAACCGAAGCCACAGTCATCATTACAAACGTTCCCTTCATCACCTTGTTGAGTCCACCCATCTTAAACGGATCAAGTTCATCGTGCATAGCATGCATAACGTTACCTGCACCCAAGAAGAGAAGCGCTTTAAAGAATGCGTGAGCCATAAGGTGGAAAAGCGCAACCCAGTAAGCACCAAGACCCGCAGCCGCAAACATATATCCCAGCTGTGAAAGCGTCGAGTATGCGATAACTCTCTTCATATCGCGGTTTACAAGCGCCATTGAAGCAGCAAAAAGTGCGACAAACGCTCCTAAAGATGCGATAAACAGTCCAACTGCAGGAATCAGCTCATAAAGAGGGTTTGCACGGATTACAAGATATACACCCGCTGTTACCATCGTAGCCGCGTGGATAAGAGCGGAAACTGGAGTAGGGCCCTCCATAGCGTCTGCCAGCCAAGTGTGAAGCGGAAACTGAGCCGATTTACCCATAGCACCGATGAAGAGGAAGATTCCCATCCAAGTCAGTACTGCAGTGTCAAGTGACGGCATTGCCGCAAAAGCCTCTTCATACTGAAGAGTTCCCGTGTTCCAGTAAACCAAAAAGATACCGATAAGCATACCAAGGTCAGCTATACGGTTCATTATAAACGCTTCATTTGCAGCCCAAGTAGCGCTCTCTTTTTTATACCAAAAACCGATAAGTCCCCATGAACATAGACCAACACCTTCCCAACCGATAAAAAGACCCGCGAAGTTATCACTCATAACAAGTATCATCATTGAGAAAACGAACGCCGATAACCATGCGAAGAAACGGTTAAATCCTTTATCGTGGTCCATATATCCGATAGCGTAAACGTGGACAACCGTAGAGACCAAAGTTACTACCATCATCATAGTAACACTTACCTGATCAACTACAAAACCAAACGGAATGTAAAGATCACCAGTAGCCATCCAAGTCATCATCTCAACATGAATAGTGTGTCCTGTTGACATTACTAAAATAAGAAGTACCAAAGAGCTTAAGAATGAAACCCCAAGAAGAATACTTGGAACAATTCCTGCAATCTTTGTCTTTGGAGATGCACCGAAAAGCGCAGCAAACAAAGAACCCACAAGTGGTGAGAACAGTGCCGTATATAAAAAGAGTTCCATATCTTATCCTCTCATCGTTGACATACTGTCAAGATCTATGTTGTTATGTTTTTTATGCCACACGATCAAAAGTCCAAGCCCGACCGCTACTTCTGAAGCAGCAATAGCTATAACGAAAAACGCGAACATCTGACCCGTTAAATCACCGTAATAGTGTGAGATAGCGGCAAAAGAGATATTTACAGAGTTTAAAAGTATCTCTGTAGCAAAAAACAGCATAAGCAGATTCTTTCTTCTCATAATCCCCACTAATCCTATTGCAAACAGGATCGTTGAGAGCACAAGGTAATGATTTAGTCCTATTTCCATCATGAGAGCACCTTCTTATTTTTATCTTCTTCTCTCATTTTAAGTATCTCTTGTTCGTTCATAAGAGTAAGAGAGAGATCCATTTTCTTTCCTGCAAGTACGATCCCTGCGATCATAGCCACTAAAAGCATTACAGCTGCAACTTCAAAAGGAACAAGGTATTTTGTAAATAGAACCATACCGACCTCTTGAGTGTTACCCGCACCTTCCGTCACTGGATAGAGTGCTTCGATATTGCTTCCTACGATAGGAGCAGAGACTATAAGAACAACCAAAATAGCACTGATTATACTCAAGCCCATTATTATCGCCTTATTGCCCTGCTTCTCTTTTACATCTCTTGTCGTATCGAAAAACATCATACCAAAAGCATAAAGAGCCATTACGGCACCGGAGTAAACAACGATCTGAATCGCACCTAAAAAATCAGCGCCCAAAATAAAGAAAAACGCCGATATAAAAATCATCCCTGCCGCTAAAGCCGATAGAGCGTACAACGCCTGTGAGGTCGTCACCGCTATATAAAACATCGAAATAGTCAAAAAAGCGAACAGATAAAATGCAACTGCTTCAAACATAACCAAACTCCTTAATATGCTAGAGGTGTTTTTTTAACACGCTCGTCTTCATGTGGTGTAATTGCGCCAAAACCTTCAAACTCGACCTGAGTTCCGGCTTTCATCTTGTCAAGCGGCGTCAACATATCCTGATACATTATAAAATGCTCTCTCTGATCACTCGCATTTTCATACTCTCCGCCGTGCGTTATTGCAAGCTCAGGGCAGACTTCGGCACAGTAGCCGCAGAAGATACAGCGACCGAGGTTGATACTGTACTCTGTTACCTCTTTGCGAGAGTTCTCATCGATCTTAGTGTCGATTCTGATACAGTTGGATATGCAGATCTTCTCACAAAGACCGCATCCTATACATCTCTCCGTATCGGACTCCCAAAGTCTTTTCATCTCATGAACTGCTCTGTATCTTGGACCTATAGGCATCTTCTCCTCAGGATACTTCACGGTATGGATGTCAAACCTGATCATCTCGCGAAGTACAACCCAAAGACCCACAAACAATTCGCCTCTTAGAGCTCTTTTTAGAACTCTTTTAAACTTACTCCATCCATCGGTAGGGTAAGGAGCAATATCTACCATATAGTAGTTGCTGTCTATCTCCGTTACATTTCTGTTGTTAAAATGTTCTTCTATATGTTCGTTATGCATATCTATCCCTTACATCATTACTATACCAGTGATAACTATGTTTATCACTGCTATCGGCATTAAAACTTTCCAGCACAGCCACATAAGCTGATCCGGTCTTATATCAGGCCAAGCCGCTCTTGTCCACAAGAAAAAGAAGAAGAAGAATGCAACTTTAGCTAACAATCCAAGAGCACCCAAAAGACTTCCGTCTCCGTAACCGCCTAAGAATAGAAGCGCCATAACAAAAGAGATAAAGAACATATTTGCATACTCACCGATGAAGAAAAGACCCCATCTCATACCTGAGTACTCTGTTCCAAATCCGTCAATGATCTCATGGTCGTTTGCTATTAAGTGAAAAGGTGTTCTTCCCGTCTCAGCAAAAGCCGCTATCCAAAACAGGATGAAAGCAACAGGTTGAGACCAGACTATCCAGTCCGTGATCCCGCCAGACTGATACTCGTTAAAGTCGATAAGAGAAAGAGAACCTACC
>JBFEYZ010000153.1:0-3939 GCA_041561855.1 Sulfurimonas sp.
GGGCATACACATACAATAATGAAGTACGGTCTAAATCAGCTCCTGCCAAAAAACGTTATGTTTGTTCATGGTCCAGGTTGTCCTGTCTGCATCATGCCAAAGGAGAGGATAGACCATGCTTATGTTCTCGCAGAGCAAAAAGATGTCATACTTATAACCCTTGGCGATATGATAAAAGTTCCGGGAAGCCACGGAACCCTTCAAGATGCAAGAGCAAAGGGAGCCGATGTAAGATTTGTCTACTCTCCATCAGATACTCTAAAAATTGCGGCGCAAAATCCTGATAAAACCGTTATATTTTTTGCCATAGGTTTTGAGACGACAACGCCTATGACGGCGGCGCTTATAAATCAGGTAGTACAAAAACGCATAAACAATATTCTCTTCCATATAAACCATGTAACCGTTCCTGAGCCTATGCGAGTTCTGCTTGATGATGAGACAAACAAGATAGACGCTTTCATAGGGCCTGCTCATGTAAGTGTCATTAGCGGAAGCAAGATTTATGACGAATTTCCGCGAAACTATAACAAACCGGTGGTTGTTAGCGGTTTTGAGCCGGTGGATGTCATGAAATCGGTTTTAATGATTTTAAAACAGCTAAGCGAGGAGAGATGTGAAGTTGAGGTGGAGTACAGCAGAAGCGTCACAAAAGATGGTAATATAGAGGCGCAAAAATTAAACGAGAAGTTCTTTGAGAAACGTGAGCATTTTAGATGGCGCGGCATCGGAGATATAGCAAAAAGCGCATTGAAGCTAAAAGATGAGTTCAGCCGTCTTGATGCTGAGGTTTTTTACAAAGAGATACTGCCAAGCCAAAAGATAGACGACCATAGACTCTGCATCTGCGGAGATATTTTAAAGGGCAAGGCAAACCCTGTGGAGTGCAAAGTATTCGGCAAAGCCTGCACGCCCTCAAGCCCGCTTGGAAGCTGTATGGTCAGCAGCGAGGGAGCATGTGCCGCGTACTATAAGTATGGGAATCTGTTATAAATATAATGAGTTAAAAGATGAAAAACATTAAAGACAAAAGAGAAGAGAATGAGTGAAGAGATAAAAAACAAAAACAATCCTCTGCATGGGATAAAACTCCAAGATATTTTGGAGGCTCTTGTAAAAGAGTTTGGGTACAAGGAACTGGGCAAACGCATAGAGATCCGCTGTTTTCTAAACGAGCCTAACATCACTTCTTGTCTGAAATTTTTAAGAAAAACGCCATGGGCAAGAACTAAGGTTGAAGAGTTATATGTCAATACGATGAGAAAGAAAGATAAGGAGGCGTAATGCAATACCGTTATATAGGAAAAACAGGGCTTAGAGTAACTCCTATTTGTTTGGGCACCATGAGTTTTGGTTCTTGGAGTGATGAAGTGGAGTCTTTTAAGATTATGGATAAGGCGTATGAGAGAGGGATTAACTTCTTTGATACCGCCGAACTCTATCCGGTACCGCCTGATGTAAAACATGCGGGCATGACCGAGACAATTATCGGGAAATGGCTAAAAGACAAACCAAGGGACAGCATTATCCTGGCTTCAAAGGTTGCAGGTGCGGCAAACGGCTGGTTTGTTCCGCCTATCCGCCACGGTTACACTGCCATTGACAAGTTTCATATAAAAAGAGCCATCGAGGGGAGTCTGAAGCGGCTTCAAACGGATTATATAGACCTCTATCAGATGCACTGGCCTGACAATGTAGTGCCGATAGAGGAGTCGTTAATGGCTTTTGACGAACTGGTAAAAGAGGGCAAGGTGAGGTACATCGGAACTTCAAACGACACGGCCTACGGACTCACAAAAGCAAACGAGACTTCTAAAAGACTTGGCATTGCAAGATTTGAGTCCATTCAAAACAACTTTTCACTTAACAATCCTCGTTTTTTGGATGAACTAGCAAACGTATGCAAAAGAGAGCAGATATCGCTTCTGCCGTATTCTCCATTGGCAGGCGGAGTGCTCAGCGGCAAATATAACGGCGAGTTCTATCCTGAGAATGCAAGATATTCCGAGTATGTATCAAGCAAAAGTGCCCGCCTAAACTCTCAAGCCGCAAGGTTTGTAAATGAGAAGAGTCTTGCAGCCACAGCGAAATATTTGGAAATAGCAAAAAAGCTTGAAATCTCTCCCGTGACTTTAGCGGTAGCATATTCAAAGCAGTTTGATTTCGTTGCTTCTACTATTATCGGAGCAAGAAACGCCGAGCAGTTGGATGAGTCGTTTGCTGCATTTGATGTAACACTCAGCCAAGAGACTATTAGTGAGATAAAAGCTGTTCAGCAAGAGATAATGTACCCGATGGGATGAGAGATGAAAAGGCTATATATTATCAGACACGCAAAATCCAGCTGGGATGATGAGTCATTAAATGATTTCGATAGACCGCTAAACAAAAGAGGCAAAGCAAATGCCCCTATGATGGGAAGCAGGCTAAAAGAGAATGGCGTAATGCCTGACATCATCATATCAAGTCCCGCAAAAAGGGCAAAAAGCACGGCTGAGATAATAGCTAAGGAAGTAGGATATAAAAACATACTCTTTTTGGATGATATATACGAAGCAACACCAAAGACGCTTTATAAGATACTTTCAAGTCTTGATGATAATAACGGAGTCGTCTTTTTGGTAGGACACAATCCATCGCTTAATGAATTGGCAATGCAGCTTATAGGCTTTGATGACAACATACCGACATGCGGTATTGTCGGGATAGAGTTCAGATGTAAGAAATGGGCAGAAATAGCTCCTGAGAATGCGAAACTCTTCTCATTTGACTATCCAAAAAAATGATTAGCAGTAAAGTTAAAGAGTTGTGTAAAAATAGAGTGTGGAGGGTTCAATTTTGACAAAAACTATAGGTTTAGCGCATGGCAACGGTGGGCAGGAGAACAACGAGTTGATAAGGGATGTTTTCTACAAAGCATTTAAAAATGACATTTTAGACAAGAGTGAAGACGCTGCGATTATAGAGGGCGGCTCTCTTGCATTTTCAACCGACAGCTTTACCGTAACTCCGCTCTTTTTTGCAGGAGCCGACATCGGCAAACTTGCAATCTGCGGAACATGCAACGACCTTGCGATGATGGGAGCCAAACCGAAATATCTTACATGCAGTGTGATAATCGAAGAGGGTTTTAGTGTGGATGAGCTTCAGCTTATAGTCTCATCTATGCAAAAAGAGCTCTTAGTTAACGGTGCGCAGGTCGTGAGCGGCGATACAAAAGTAGTGCCTCGCGGCAGTGTAGATGGGATATTTATAAACACTACAGGCATTGGCGAAATCTTGCAAAAAGGTATCAGCTCAAACAGCATAAGCGAGGATGATGTCATACTTCTTAGCCGCGATATCGGCTGTCACGGAGCTACCATATTTGCTTCCCGCGAGGGGATAGAGCTCAGCTCTGCACTTCAAAGCGATTGTGCTTCTCTTTATCCTGTTGTGAAGAGTCTTATAGATGATGGCATAAATATAACGGCGATGAGAGATGCAACCCGCGGCGGTGTCAGTGCGGTGTTAAATGAGTGGGCTAGGCAGTCGGATATCTGCATAGAGATAGATGAAGAAAAAATCGCCATTAGCGATGAAGTTATGGGCCTTTGTGAGCTTTTGGGGTTTGATGCCATGTCTTTGGCGAATGAGGGAACGTTTTTGCTGGCGGTGAAAAAAGAGGAGGCCGAGAAGGCAGAGCTGATTTTAAAAACATTCAATAACAATGCTTCAATCATCGGCAGAGTAACCGACAAACACCTTAAAAAAGTCATTACAAATTCGGCTTGGGGTACGCAGAGATTTTTGGACACTCCAAGCGGCGAACTGCTTCCTAGGATCTGCTAAATGCATGAGTACAGCATCGTACAATCGTTAATAGAGAGCTGCGAGGAGCATGCAAGAGAAAACTCTGCAAAAAAAGTGACAAAAGTCGTCGTTAAAATCGGAGTGTTA
>JBFEYZ010000154.1:0-3861 GCA_041561855.1 Sulfurimonas sp.
TGTAGAGTAACCGTTTTCTTTAGCAACACGCCCAAGATAACTGATGTTCGAGAGTTCTAAACCTCTTCCTAGATATTCAAATCCTGAAGGGAGAGTGATTCCCGTAAACATAGAGGTAATACCGAAGATTGAACGAAAACCATTTGCATAAAAATTTGTAAATTTCAAGGATTCACTGCTTAACTCTTTGAAAAAAGGAGTTACATTCAGTTCTTTGTATTTTGTAAATCCATCGATGTGTTCTGCACCCCATGACTCAAGGAGAACTATTACAACATTGTATTTTTCTCTGTTTTTTGATTCATAACTTCTAAAAAGTGGGTAATCGCTGTTTATAAACTTTGCGTTTGGAGTAGATAAAGTTTCTTTGGTGATTTCTATTGCTTTATCTACCTTCATTAAGTCATGGTTGTCTTTACTTTTAGTTGTTCTATATAGTGTAAAGAAGCCGTTTAATGCTAAGTTTCCAGAACTAATCTTGCTTACGGCAAAAGCATCGGCGGAACCAAATGATTTTCCGGCAATAGTATTTCTGATGCCTAAAAAAAGTATCACTACCGTAATCAGTGAATAGATTACCAGCTTTTTTCCGTGAACGAATGTAGATGGAACGGTTGAAAAAACAATATAACAAATATATAGAAAAATTAGTGTAAAAACAGATGCTCCGAGTGTATATGGAAGATATGAATTAAAGGCAATATTTGTGATTATATTAAAATCGTTTCCTAAATTGAATATTTCATTTGAGATATGTTTATGGGTAAAATTAAAATATAAAACATCGCCAAAGGATATTGTAAAAATTGTTAGAAGGATTGCTCCCCATAGAACTCCTATAATTTTTCTCGGTAGAATTTTTTTTATAAAAATTAATGGCAAAATAAATAGAAACGAGAAAGTAAAGATTGTTATCATGTCAACCCTAAATCCCATCAATAAAGAGTGCAGTAGTTCTGGTTTTGTTAAATCACTAAAATCAGATGGATACATAAACAAAAGAGTTAGTCTAATTGTCATCAT
This sequence comes from Sulfurimonas sp., assembly GCA_041561855.1. GTDB lineage: Bacteria > Campylobacterota > Campylobacteria > Campylobacterales > Sulfurimonadaceae > Sulfurimonas. Next base: position 1,024 of record JBFEYZ010000154.1, read on the forward strand.
GACAAAAAATGCAAAAAATAATACGAATAATATTTGTGTAAACTGGTTTTTAAACTTCACTAGATTCCTTTTTTTATTTCATCTTGGATAAATATATAGGTAGGAGACGAGCCTATGTTTAGCATTTCACTCTCTATCTTATCTCCATTAAGAGAGTACGGTGTAAAAAAATCCTCATTTTTCAGCGTTGTCGGTTTTAGCGACCAGTGGATTTGTAGAAGCTTGTTATCTACTAAAAATTGAAGGATATAGTAGCCTCGTTTTATATCAAGTCTTAAGAACTGCGCATTTTTGAGATTTTGAACCATAAATTTGTATGTTTTATATGCGGAACGTTTCTTAATGCCGTCTCTGTTGTCGACAAGCCCATACCCGGGAGCAATCAGCTGATGCCAGGAGACAGAGTCGACCTGCTGAGAGGCAAAAGCAAGCAGATAGTATCTTAACATATAATCCGCGTATAGATCTTCACTTACACACTCATATTCGCTTGTAGGAGCATATGGAGCAGTGCCGCTGATAGGCCAGTTTGTCTCCGTTATGTGAAGCTCATGAGTACTTTTCGGGCTTAGCCAGACCATTGTGCTAAGAAGCGAGATCTTGTCCTGCAGAGTAAATCCCATCTGCATATTTTCAGGTGCGCCTCGTCTGTCTACGTAGAGAAGCGATGAAACTCCATCATAACGATATTTTTGTGCATTGAAGAGAGAGTGCGCAGTGAAGTGATACTCAAAGTCTATGACACCGCTGCCGATAAGTTTTACATCTTGAAACTTTTCAAGCTTTAGTTCATAGGCAACTTGATAAAAGCGGTTATACTCATCAACGCTGAAAAATCCCCACTTTGCCCTGTTTATTGTAGAACCGATCTCAAAAATATCTACATGTTGACATAATGCGCTAAAAATTGTCTCCAAATCTTTTTTCAGAAGCTCTAAATCTTCTACATGTTCCCTGTCTTGAAGTATTTTTAGCGTTATTTTTTTATTTTGAGTTTTTAGGATAAAATCTTTTAAAAGCGGCAGTTTGTCCATCTCCCATAGTTTTATACGGAGCAGCATTCTATCTATGCCTAGCTCTTCTATCATCTCTAAAGTTTCTTGTGGGTTTCTCTCAAAATCGACACCAATGCAGAAAAATTCTTTTGAGATTATCTTTTTTCTCTTTACAAACGGAGTCATTATTATTGCAAAAGGGATGATAGCAAGAGATATCAAAAAAGTCTTAAGCAATGAGCCTATTTGGCTTTTTCGCATCTGCTTTTTGTAGTTTTTGTCTTGTAACGGATATGGCTGATCGGAATAGTTATCCCACTTGTACGGCTGTTTCATAAGGCGAATTATAGCCTTTTTAAGATAAAATTGCTTATTAATAAGTTGGAGATTCTTTTGAATATTCTCGTAGTCCGCACGGATAAGTTAGGTGATTTTATAACTGCGCTTCCAGCCATGTATGTGTTAAAGCATCATAATCCTCAAAACAGTCTTATTGCATGCGTCGCTCCATTAAACAAAAGTCTGGCCGAGTCATGCGACTTTATTGATGAGGTGATAGTCGATGACGGAGGAAGTGTCTGGAGTTTGGCTTCAAAAATAAAAGAGGCAAAAATAGACGCTTCGATAACTCTTTTTTCAAATACCCGTGTAGCGATTGCTCAGTTTTTTGCACGCATACCTAAGAGAATCGCACCCGCAACCAAAATCGCTCAGATCTTTTATACAAATAGGGTGCTGCAGAGACGAAGCGAAGTAAAGATGGCGGAGTTTGAATATAACTTAGAGCTTACAAAGGCTCTTTTTAGCGATATAAGTTTAGAGTATAAAAAACCTCTTCTGGAGTTTGAAGACGCCAAGAAGGTATATGACGTTTTTTGCATTAACAATGACATAGAAAAAGAGATCATAGCCTTTCATGTCGGTTTTGGCGGTTCAAGCGATGCAAATTGGTCGCTTGACGAGTATGAGATTTTAATCCGTGATGTTATAAAGCAGGATAAGTATCAGGTTGTTTTAACTTTCGGACCGGATGAAAAAGAGCTTTATGAAGAGATGCAAAACAGACTTTATGATGTAAATGCAGTTTTTTATTTCTCGCTTGAAGGCCTTGTTTATTTTGCGAAGCTTGTAAGTAACTTCAGACTTTTTGTCTCCACTTCAACAGGAACATATCATGTAGCATCTTTGGTCGGAACGCCGACAATGACGTTTTTTGCGGATAATCTCTTTGCAAGCGCTAAAAGGTGGAAGAGTATTGGAGATATAAATCTTCAAAGCCACTATATGATACCAAGTGATAAAGAGAAGAGAATAGAGTTGTTTGAAGATGTGAAGAGAAAGCTCTTAGAACTCTAATAACCTATTTTTTTTCTTGGTTTAGTTCATAAAGTTTTATATATTTGTAAAAATTTGTAGCCATATGTGAAAATGCTATCACTAAACCTGCATAACCGTCTAAAAAACCTCTTTTTAGAAAGTATGTTTTGAAAAAAGAGAAAGCCCCGTTGAAAAATGCTTTGCTTGGAGATGAACTTTTTTTGCCTGCGTTGTTTTGAGCAAATAAAGTTGAATATCTATCGAGTTTTACAATAAAATCACTAATAGAATGGTAGCTGTAATGAAGAATGTTTCCGCCGTTGAGTTCGGCTATCTTCATTCCTTCGGTAATAATATTCTCATGGACATAATTAGAGTTGAATTTAGTTTTTGCCTTATTATAAAGCCGTCCTATTTTTTGATTGTTCCAACCGCAGTGCTTTATTTGTATTTCTTTGTAAAAAGCTTGGAAATTCAGTAGATAGACGGTGTCTTCATCTAGTTTTTTATTGTGAATAGTTTCAAA
>JBFEYZ010000155.1:0-3847 GCA_041561855.1 Sulfurimonas sp.
ACTCTCTCTAGAGAGTCATTATACTTTAATTTCTCTCCCGTTACTCTGTTTGCATTCCTATAAAGTACAAACTTTCCGTCTGCCGTAGCAATTGCAGTTTTTTTGTTATAGAGCGCTTTTTGGGTCTCAAAAGTCAAGCCGTCCTCTCTTACGTAGACAATATCTCCTTTTAGATTCACTACCTCATTTTTATATACTCCGCTGTTTGCTTTCATATTCGCCATATACTCTTTTGAGTTATCGGTATAGTCCATATTTTCGACAGTGTATCTATTTGTATATCTTGTGCCTTTGCTTCCGTTCATCAAAGTAACCAATCCTTTTTGGTCCAGTTCATGCATAGTAAAAGTTGATATGGTAAAGAGCGGCACCTCTTTAAATGCATGCTGTTTGATCTCCATCGGTTTAAACAGGAACAGAATCATAAGCAGACAGATTGAAAAGAATATAAAAAAGTAGTTTATGTTCATATCTACATCCAAACAGACAAGAACTCATCTTTTGTATCATTCTCATCTACCAAAATATCTATCATCTCCCTAACTGCACCGTCTCCGCCTTTTAGCGACAAGACCGTATCTACAAGCTCTCGTATCTCTTTTACGCCGTCTTTTGGAGTAAAGCTTCTGCCTACAAATTTAAGCATCTTGTAGTCGTTTAGGTCATCGCCCACTGCTGCAACCTCATAACTCTTCAACCCAAGTTTCTCAACAAGTTCTTTTAGTGTTTGTTCTTTGTCTTTAACATGCTGAAAAAGATGCTTTATTCCCAGTTCATTTGCTCTTTTTTCAACTATCTTTGACTCTCTTCCCGTTATGATCGCAGCATGATTTCCCATTTTGATCCATGAACTTATAGCTAAGCCGTCTTTTACGTTGAAATGCTTTATCTCATCACCATTTGACGTGTATATGATATCTCCGTTTGTCAAGCAGCCGTCAACATCTAAAACAATAAGCTTTATCACAGCATATCTTTCGTGCTTGGAATACCGACTCTCTCATTGGTATGCATTGCGCGACGAAGAGCAACTGCAAGCGATTTAAAAGCAGCTTCGATAATATGATGCTTGTTCTTGCCTCTAAGAGCTACTATGTGCGCGCTTATTCTTGCATTTAATACAAAAGCTCTGAAAAATTCTTCAACAAGCTCTGTATCAAACTGCCCTACTTTGCCAGTAACATTAACTTCATAAACCAAATATGGGCGATTGCTAAGATCAAGATCACAACTCACGCAGGCTTCATCCATAACTATATTTGCGCTTCCAAAACGCTCCATATTCTTAACCGGATATATAGCTTCTGCCAAGAGAGAACCAAGTACGATCCCGACATCTTCAACGCTGTGATGGTCATCTATATGCGTATCACCTTTGCACGAGATATCCATATCTATCAGTGAGTGTTTTGAGAAGCTCTCGAGCATATGATCTAAAAATCCTACTCCCGTGTTTATTTTGCTTTTTCCCTCTCCACACAATTCTAGCGAGATCGTTATATCCGTCTCTTTTGTTTTTCTGCTTTTTGTAATCATTTCTTAGTCCTCTCTAACGATAAATGAATCTTTAAAATTTCCGAGTGATTTATAGTCTCTTGCTTCCTGCTCGCTTCTAAAACCTTTCAACCACACCTTGAACATTCTGCCGTTTTCCGTATGCATATCTTTTATGATTGTCTTGTAGCCGTCTGTGTCGTCATATTTTTTCTGCGTCAAAAGCGCACCCTCAAACCTTGAAAAAGATGCTATCTGAAGAGCAAATCCGTCTGAAGGCTGATCTTGAGGAGACTCTTTTAGCTGCTCATGCAGTGGAACTTTTTTTTGGCTTTTTGAGTGAAAACCTAGAACTTCTATCGTTACCGGTGCCGTTCCGTCGTTTACCATATTGATTTTTCGCGCAGCGGTATTTGAAAGGTCTATAATTCTTGTCGCGACAAAAGGACCTCTGTCGTTTATTCTAACGACCGTGCTTAAACCGTTTTTCTTATTTGTTACTTTTACAATCGTATTCATCGGGAGGGTTTTATGCGCTGCAGTCATATCATACATATTGTATGTTTCTCCGTTTGAAGTCAGTTTGCCGTGAAAATCAGGGCCGTACCAGCTTGCGTTTCCGCTAAACTTGTCGCCTACGTTTACGACCGTCGGATAATACTTTTTTCCTCTAATGACATAAGGTCTCATCGTCGGATGTTTATAATCTTTTTGATTGATCACGGAGCTGTGCGATCTGCTGTCTGGGGAGTATGTCTTTGTCTCACCGAAGTTTGTGTATGTTCTAGTCCCTCTTGTACTACATCCTGTAGCCAAAACAAGAACCAAAACAGCCGTAAAAAAAGCTCTCTTATTCATAGAGTCTTAGCCTCTCGCCTTCTCTGATCAGACTACCTTTGAGATTGTTTTTAAGCTGGATGCTTCTTACGCTTATTTTATGCGCTTGAGAAATAGACTCCAGAGTGTCGCCTTTTTTTACAAGATAGTAAATCTCATTGTTTATCTTTTCAATATTCGCTTTATTGTCTATTGGAATGATCAGTTTTTGATTTAGGCTTAATACATTGCTCTTAAGATTGTTGAAGTCAACTATCATCTTATATGAAACTCCGAACTTTTTTCCTATTTCATAAAGAGTGTCTCCCTTTTTTACCACATGTACTTTATAGATGTTTTGGATCTTCTCTTCAAAATATTTCTGTTTAAAGTCTGAAAGTTTTATGTATGGAATATATATGTCGTAGCCGCCTAAATAGGGAGGTACGAAATCATATTTAAGATGTCTGTTTAGTTTTTGCAGCTCGCCAAGCGGGATGCCTACCAGTTTTGAGATTCTTTTTAGTGATTCGCCCCTAGGAACTCTTACCGTAGATATGGAGTATGCATTTGCTCTGTTTAAGAGATGCTCATACTCACTCTTTAACAAAAACTGCTCATCGTTACCCATTAAGGCAAGTGCTACTATTTTTCTGATATAGAGTCTGCTCTCTCTCGGGAGATACTTCTTTTTTGCCTCAAGCAAGACGTTTAATTCATCACTTTTAGCGGCTTCTATCGCTTTGCTTAGTCTGCCGCCTCCGCAGTTATATGCGATAGCAGCCAAATACCACTTTCCGAATTTCTCATAAAGATCGCTAAGATGTTGTGCGGCTGCCTCTGTTGACTTTATTAAATCTCTTCTCTCGTCAACATACTCATCTATCTTAAGACCGTATATCTTCCCGGTTGCAGGCATAAACTGCCATAAACCGGATGCTTTTTTTACCGAATATGCTTTTGCGGAAAAGTGTGATTCTGCCATAGCAAGGAAGAGAAATTCAGCAGGTATGCCGTGCTTAGCTAAAATGCTCTTTATAGCCGGAATGAAAAGATATGCATCATTCATCGCCTGAAAAAAGCGTTTGTCTTTATAGATAGTCATATTCTTGTTTTTCATCTCGTTCATGAGAGGATCGTATAAAAACGAAGCTTCAATATCAAATGCATCGAGAAGCTCTATTTCTTTATTGTGATCAAGTGTATAGTTTAGATTTGCAATTAGAGTAAGTGGTAATATTAATAAAAAAATAAATTTTTTGGCAACCCTTTGTATTTGTCTAACGTCTATTATTAATATAATTGTTAGACAAATACTGCGGAGGTGCAGGATGAATTTTCTAACCAGAACCGAAGAGATCATAATGCTGGCCATCTGGCGGCTGAAGGACAACGCTTACGGCGTCACTATTTCCGATATGTTGACACGGATATATGGGAGAAAATGGGTGCTGGGTGCAGTATATGTTCCGCTGGAGCGGCTGGAGAAAAAAGGATATATAAGCTCCCGGCTCGGCAAGTCCACCAAAAAACGCGG
>JBFEYZ010000156.1:0-3700 GCA_041561855.1 Sulfurimonas sp.
TGTTTGTATCCTACCTCTTTTGCTATCTCACCTATATTTAAAGAGCGCTCTTTTAAAAGCAGGTTCGCTTTTTCAAGACGCAGTTTTTGTATATAGCCGTATATGGTAATTTTATAGACTTTCTTGAACACTTTTTTGAGTTTCGTCTCGTTCGTAGCACACATGTGAGCTAAAAGTTCTATGCTTGGAGGGTTCGTAAAGCTCTTTAAGAGAATATCTTTGGCACTTTTTGATATGCAGAACTCATCTTCTGCTATCTCATCTTCTATCATATCAAAAAGCGAGAGCCTCTGTATGATGAACTCAAGAACGTATTGTTCACATGTAATACTTTTCATAATGGAATCTGCTTTTATGTTGAGTATCTTATCTATAATATAAAGGCTGAGCGCATCGATTGGCTGGGTATTTATGAGTTTGCATGTAACGTTTTTCTGAAGCATGTCATACAGATAATCTATCGGTTCTGCTGATTTCATACTAAGATATCTCTTTAAAAAAAAGTCTGCTATACAAAGTACGAACATCTGCGTTTCGTTGTTTTGGGTAGTTACCCTTATATCCTGTTTTGATGAGAGAAGTATATTTATGCTGTTGTGCTTCAGTCTGACATCCGCGTCTTCAATATTGTCATGTAGGTTTACATTACCGCTTTTTAGCACGCATATGACAGCTGCCCTGTCAAGGTTTTTGAAACTGAAGTCTATATCTGAACATCCCAGTAAGACATCTAGGAAAAAGAGCCCGTTTGATATGTCCACCCTTTTTATATACTCGCTGTTGTTCTTAAAAATATCAGTTGTCTTGTATTTGGTGTCGGTAATATTAAAGAACAGGCTCTCCATTATAGATTATAGTACTCCATAACACGTCTCTCAAAATCCTCATCGCTCAGCTCTTTTTTCATCGGGATAAATTTTTTGGCTTTATCTCCCACAGTTGCACGAGCCGGGAATTTTGGGTCTTTTATTATCTCGTATATCATGCGTGCAACTTCATCTGCGCTGTTGCCGTTGTTTATCTGATCTACTATGACGGGTGCTAAAGTAGATACTGTATTTTTGTATGGAGAATTTTCATCAAATAGCTTTTTGTTCACCGCAAGGTTCTCTCTTGCGAACTTTGTATCGAAAAACCCCGGCATTATAGAGTGAACCCTGATATTGAAATCTTTCAGTTCGTAACGCAAAGAATCTGTTATGCCCTCAAGCGCATATTTGCTTGAGTTGTAAAGTGTAAGCAGAGGCAGTCCTATTTTGCCTAGGAACGAGCTTATATTTATTATGACCCCACTTTTGTTCTCTCTCATTATCGGGATGATCCTCTTGGTTAATCTAAGCACTCCAAATACATTTACATCAAACTGATCTAGCATCTCATCTTCGCTTACATCCTCTACCGTAGAGACAAGACCGTAGCCGGCATTGTTTACCAAAACGTCTATTTTTTTATGGTTTTGCTTTATAAGCTCTACTGCTTTGTCTATGCTTTTTTGGTCTTTTAGATCAAGATGTAGAGGGAGTATATTTTCATCGAAATTGTCTTTAAACTCATCAACGTTTCTTGTCGCAGCATAGACGACAAAACCCTGTTTTGCCAAAAACTCGGCAGAGGCTCTGCCCATGCCCGAGCTGGCACCGCTGATAAGAACGACCTTTGACATGTAGACCCTTTTTTTAACATAAAGTATATGAAAAAAAAGTATGTCAAACAATGATATAGAACAAGAAAGCGGTTTTTTTGTCAAACCTGAAGTTTTAGTTTTTATTGTATGCATTCCCAAGTGGAACTTGGGAATGAGGAAAAATGAGAGTTAATGTCATTTACAAGAATTAATGTTAATAATATAATTTTATAAATATCATCAACTCTTTTAAAAAATCAATACTTCTTTCCTATTTTAATTTATTTCCATATACTGAGTGCACTAAGGATTATTTAAACAATTATCTGAGTGCACCAACTTACATTTACAATATAATGTAAAAAGATAAATAAAAGATTGTAAAAAATGTACAATATTTGTAATATTTACGATATAATGTAAATATATTTTAGAAGGACTTTGATGAATTTAAAATCTTTAATCGGCTTAGCGATCAAAACTAGAAGAAAAGAATTACAAATGCAACAGGCTGACCTTCAAGAGTATGCAGAAATTGGTTCAACTGCTTTATCTAACCTTGAGCAAGGCAAAGCCAATATTTCCATAGACAAACTAGAGAAAATTCTTGAAGTGTTGGGTTTAGAACTGATAATAAAAGTAAAAGGGTAGAATAGGTGCAAAAAGGTATAGTGCATAAAAATAAAATTCCTATTGGTGAACTAAGTAGAAATGATAAGGGATTATATGAATTTTTTTATTATGAAGATTATCTTCAATCCGAAAATCCAAGTGCAATTTCAGTCAATTTACCATTAAAAAAAGAGCCGTTTGTATCAAAAATACTATTTCCATTCTTCTTTAATCTGCTTTCAGAAGGAAATTTAAAATATATGCAGTGTAGTGAACTCAAGATTGATGAAGAAGATAATTTTACAAGATTATTAAAAACGACACAAGAAAATACAATCGGCGCGATTACAGTAGAGGAGGTGTAAATGAGATGCTATAGCTGCTTAAAGGATATACATAAAGGTTTATACTATTGCCCAAAATGCAAGGGTAATCTTTTTGATGGGAAAAATGTAAAACCTTTAAATTTTGACAAAACAGAGTTTTATAGAATCAGAAGTGAAATGTCGGATAAAATGTCTATCTCTGGCGTACAGGACAAAATATCTCTCAGCTTTAATAGTAACAATGAGCTAGTCCCTACAAATAAAGACGGAAAATATATATTAAAGCCTATACCAAGAGAACACAATAATACTATTAATTTAGAGGATATCGTACAAAATGAACATTTAAGTATGCAAATATCCTCACAAATATTTAAAATCAATACGGCATACAACGGTCTTATTGAGTTTAGTGATGGAGAGCTTGCGTATATTACAAAAAGATTTGATTACTCTATTAGTAGTTCAGAAAAAAAGATTTTAAAAGTGCATCAGGAAGATTTTGCCTCGGTACTTGAATATACCTCGGAGAATCATTCTAAAAATTATAAGTATGAATCGAGTTACGAAGAATGTGCATTAAAAATTAAAGAAGTTATAGCTGCTTATATCCCGGCACTTGAAGACTTTTATAAAAGAATTGTGCTGAACTATCTTATTGGAAATGCCGATGCGCATTTAAAAAACTTTTCAATTATTAAAGATGTAGATAGAAGCGATTATTCGCTCTCTCCAAATTATGATATTCTTTATACAAAATATCACTTACCAAAAGAAGATGGGATAATGGGACTTGAACTATTTAAAGAACATGAAACAAAAGCTTTTGGGGCGATGGGATATTATACTTTGGAAGACTTTGAAGTTTTTGCCCAAATGATAGGGATAAGACAAACAAGGCTAGAGAAGATATACAAAGACATACTGACAAGCCAAGAACAAGTATATAACTTAATAGATAGATCTTACATGAGTAACAAAGCAAAGGATGCTTATAAAGAGAACTACGAAACAAGATTAAAAAAATGTCTATTCTATTATATTGAGTCATACCCTTTTAGAAGTTTTGCACAAGAAACAATTAAAACGTATTTATAATTTTAATCGAATCAAAAATATGAGACAAGTGTAGAGCAAA
>JBFEYZ010000157.1:0-3650 GCA_041561855.1 Sulfurimonas sp.
ATAACAAAGTATGAAAAGATCAAAATTACAAATGCAACACCGTTTGTATGACTTAGGAAGTTAATATGATAACAATTATAAAAAGAAACGGCAGAACAGAACCGCTGGATATTACAAAAATACAGAAGTATACATCCGCGGCGGTAAAAGATTTGGACAATGTTTCTCAAAGTGAACTTGAAGTTGATGCACAGATACAATTCCGTGACGGCATAACATCAAAAGAGATACAGCAGACACTTATTAAGACAGCAGTCGATAAGATAGATATAGATGCTCCAAACTGGACATTTGTTGCTTCAAGACTGTTTCTATTCAACCTCTACCATCAGGTAAACGGATATACGGGCTACTCATCTTTAAAAGAGTACTTTGAGAGATGTGAAAAAGAGGGGAAAATTCTTCTTGGCCTAAAAGAGATGTACAACCTTGATGAGCTTGAAAAACATATAAAGCCTGAACGCGATATGCAATTCAACTATCTGGGTGTTAAAACTCTCTATGACAGATACCTCATAAAAGATAGAAACTCTAACCCGATTGAACTTCCTCAGCATATGTTTATGGCTATAGCTATGTTTTTGGCTCAAAGAGAAGAGAAGAAAGAAGAGTGGGCTATAAAATTTTATGACATGATCTCAAAATTTGAAGTTATGCTCGCAACACCTACCCTAAGCAATGCGAGGACACCTAGACATCAGTTAAGTTCATGCTACATCGGTTCGACTCCAGACAATATAGAGGGAATCTTTGACTCATACAAAGAGATGGCGCTTCTTTCAAAATTCGGCGGAGGAATCGGCTGGGATTGGACAAACGTACGTTCAATGGGCTCATATATAGACGGGCATAAAAATGCGGCAGGCGGAACTATACCTTTTCTAAAAATCACAAACGACATAGCCGTTGCCGTTGATCAATTGGGTACTAGAAAGGGAGCTATTGCGGTCTATATGGAGCCTTGGCATATTGACGTAAACGACTTCTTGGATCTTAAAAAGAACTCAGGTGAGGAGCGTCGCCGTGCTCACGATCTTTTCCCTGCACTTTGGATAAACGATCTCTTTATGCAGAGAGTTCAGGAAGACGGTATCTGGACGCTTTTTGATCCTTATGACTGCAAAGAGCTCACACTTCTTTACGGCGAAGAGTTTAACAAAAAGTATGAAGAGTTTGAAAATGATGAGAGCATAATTAAAGAGAAAGTAAAAGCCAAACAGCTTTGGAAAAAAATATTAACATCATATTTTGAGAGCGGCAGCCCATTCTTGTGTTTTAAAGATAACGCTAACAGAGCAAACCCTAACAGTCATACCGGAATTATCAGAAGCTCTAACCTCTGTACTGAGATTTTCCAAAACACAAACCCTAACCACTACAAAATAAAATTTATTTTTGAAGACGGCGATAGTGTTAGTTATGAAGAGGAAGAGATCATCAAAGTTGACAGCGGGCTAGAGAAGCCGGCTAAAAAAGTAACTGCGCTGGATTCTATTGGCGGTCGTGAAATATATATCGTAGAAAAAGAGAAAATAGATGGAGACACCGCAGTTTGTAATCTGGCTTCAGTCAATCTCTCAAGAATTAATACCAAAGAGGACATTGACAGAATCGTTCCGATTGCAATTCGCGCACTTGATAATGTCATAGACCTTAACTTCTATCCGCTTGAAAAAGTAAAACGCACCAATATGAAAACTCGTGCAATCGGTCTCGGTGTTATGGGTGAAGCACAGATGCTGGCACAAAAAGGTATCTCCTGGGGAAGTCAGGAACATTTTGACAAGATAGATGAACTTTTAGAAGCCGTAAGTTTTAACGCTATCTCTTCATCTAGCGATATAGCACTAGAAAAAGGCTCATATCCTGAGTATGAAGGTTCAAAGTGGAGCAAAGGCATTATGCCTATGGACCATGCCAATACAGAAGTTAAAAAACTTGTTGACCGCGGCGGACTTTTTGCGTCTGCTTATGAGTGGGAAGAGCTTCGTGCTAAAGTTAAAAAACAGGGAATGAGAAACGGTTACCTAATGGCGGTTGCACCTACTAGTTCAATCTCGATTTTAACAGGTACGACACAAGCGATAGAGCCAGTATTTAAAAGAAAGTGGTATGAAGAGAACCTCTCCGGACTTATTCCTGTTGTTGTTCCTGAACTCTCTCCTGATACTTGGGCGTACTACACTCCTGCTTATGATCTAAATCAGACGATTCTTATCAAAGCGGCTGCGATTCGCCAGAAGTGGCTGGACCAAGGTCAAAGTCTTAACATCTTCATAACACTTGATAAGGCAAGCGGAAAGTATCTAAACGAGATCTATATGCTGGCTTGGAAGCTGGGACTTAAATCTACCTACTACCTTCGTTCACAATCTCCTGAGATGGCAAGCGACGTTGAGGACAGAAGTATGGAGTGCGTAGGTTGTCAATAAGATGAGACCCTTACTACAAAAAGAGATAGATGCCTTTTTAGACAGATTTGGGAGTTTTGTAGACTCTGAGTTCAGGTCTATAGAGATTTTGTCTCCTGATAGCATTAAAATTACTCTGGCGGCTCAAGACAGTGCCAGAGAATTTGACTGGATAACAGTCAATCTTGAATTTGGCAGTGTCAGCGATGCTCTATTGCCTGAAAATTCAAAACTTCCTCATCTGGATATGAGTGACGGCATAAGAATAATATCTCAAAACGGTCTATTCGCTTTCGGCGTAGGCGACTATGATAATATGTCTAATATAACAGACTCCGTATGCTTCATAAAAGCAGACTCGCTAAAATATTCGCAAGGTGCTTTTTAACATTAACTTTTCATTAATTCTCCGTTAGCAGTTCATAAACCATTTAGTTATAAAATTTTGTCAGATACAAAAAACTAGAAGGAATTAATAATGAAAAAAATATTTCTGCTATTTGCTTTAGCACTTACGGTCGTTTATGCAGAGAATAGCGTAGAGTTTAAATATGCTCCAAAAAATATTGAGAGAAATTTCCCGACAACACAAAACCAAATACTCTCCTATAACAACATCTTAGAAAACGTAAGAACTAGCATTGTAAACATCTCTATAAAAAAAGAGATAAAAGGAAATCTATATAGTGCAAACCCTTTCTTTAATGACCCGTTTTTTAGAGAGTTCTTCAAAGGTTACGGGGATATCCCGCAAGAGAGAATACAAAAGTCACTCGGCTCAGGCGTGATAGTCTCAAAAAATGGATATATTGTTACTAACAACCACGTAATCGACGGCGCTGATGAGATCATTGTTAATCTTGCAGGAGATAAAAAAGAGTATGAGGCAAAACTCGTAGGAAAAGATGAGAAGAGTGATCTTGCCGTTATAAAGATCGAGGCAGAGAGTCTAAATGCCGTAACCTTTTATGACTCCGACAAAGTAAAGGTCGGAGATATAGTCTTTGCACTCGGAAATCCGTTTGGAGTAGGCGAGACAATCACGCAGGGGATAGTCTCTGCAACGGGCAGAAGCGGTGTGGGAATAGTAGAGTATGAAGATTTTATCCAAACTGACGCTTCTATAAACCCAGGAAATTCGGGCGGTGCACTTATAAACTCTGCCGGGCATCTAATAGGAATAAACTCGGCTATCATCTCAAAATCGGGCGGAAATGTCGGCATAGGTTTTGCGATACC
>JBFEYZ010000158.1:0-3628 GCA_041561855.1 Sulfurimonas sp.
AACGCAAACTACGGAGCAGAAGTAAAACAGACGTTAGAGCTGATTCTGCAAAATATTAAAAAAGATGGCAAAGAAGCTTCTATACTTATTACCGATCTTAATTTAAACGCAGATGAAGCAAAGTGGCTAAACAACGAGGTTGAGAAACTAAATGAAAAAAGCAAAAAGATAACCCTTAAACTTCTTGATCACCACGGAACCGGTGAAGAGAGCGCAAAAAAATATGACTGGTACTATTTAGATACTTTAAGATGTGCTACAAAAATAACATACGACTACGCAAAAGAGCATTTTGAGCTTAATGAACCAGCTTGGATGGAAAAGTTTGTAAATATAGTAAATGCCGTTGATCTATGGAAGATGGAAGAGAAAGAGAACTTCGAGATGGGAAAAGTATGTATGCGTCTTATCTCAGAGATGAGAGAGCTAAACAAAGTGATGTTTGCAGAAGCGGATAACAACTACAAACTCTCTTTACTGCTTGAAGCCGTAAAGTACATCGAAGAAGAAAATGCCCCTATCATCCTAGATGAGAATATCCACAAAATCAAGAAGGATTTTTTCAAAAAGGATCATGATGATACGCTTGACAATCTTGCAACAGAGTATATAGTCGAACTCTTAGGCAGAGCCAGAGATGAAAAGACAATATACTATAAAGGATACAGAGGCTATTTAAGCTACGGTGTAGGAAATACGTCCATAATCGGAAACGGCTTTTTACTCGCATATCCAGAGTATGATTTCATAGTGGACATAAGCTACAGAGGAACCCTTAGCATTAGAGCAAACAACACGGTAAATGTCGCACTCATCTCAAAAGAGTGGACAGGCGGAGGCGGACATCCAAATGCGGCAGGAGGTCGTATAATCGGCTTTAAAGAGCAGTACAGATACGACAAGGTAAAAGCCCAGATTGAGAAGATAATAAATGAAAAAGAGTCTGTGGCAGGAGAGCTTGAGTATAAAAAGTAGCCTTAGGCTTACTAGAGGCAAGCTTTTCTAAATAAACTGCGTTTTGTCTCTACAGCGGCATAAACATAGCTGACCGGAGTTTTACTCCGATAGCGTTTAAAATTAATTATTTGCAAAGTATCTCTCGATACCGTCAGCCAGACCAAGAGCCATCGTTTTTAAATAGTTCTTGTCAACAAGACGTCTAGCCTCAGTAGGATGTGTTATAAATCCGACCTCAACCAAAACGGATGGCATCTGAGCTCCGACTAAAACCCAAAAAGGACCTTCTCTTACCCCGCCGTCCTTTACTCCGCTGTAATTTTTAGCAAGAGCGCCCAGCATTCCTCTTTGCAGATCTATTGCAAGCTTATTTGATGCTACCGTATTATGATGGTTTAAAAAATTCAGGTAGCTGTCTTTTCCATATATGTTCATATCACTCAGGTCTGCAGAATTCTCCTGTGCCGCAACTTTTTTTGCTCTCTCTGAGCGTGAAGGAGAAAGGAAGTAGCACTCTACTCCATGCACTTTTTTTGCATTATTACCGTCAATTGCATTTGCATGGATACTCACAAAAATATTTGCTCCCTTTTTATTCGCATACTTTGTTCTATTGCTTAATTTTACGAACTTATCCCCGCTTCTTGTCATATATACTTTATAGCCACGGGATTTTAAAATTTTCTCCAGCTCTTTTGCAACATCCAGTACCACAACTTTCTCTCTGTATTTTCTATAACCTACTGCACCAGGGTCTTTGCCTCCGTGACCAGGATCTATTACTATTACTTTTCCTCTGTCCCTTTTTATAGGTACGACCTTTTCAAGAGCTGGTATTACTTTACTGGTTTTTGTTTTTAATTTTACTTCTAATACATTAGAGTCGATCGTATGTCCGATCTCTATTTTTGAGCTGTGATCTATAACCAATCGCAGAGTCTGGGGATCAAACTGCGCGATTTTTATTCTATCGATATCATTGCTTTTGATGTTTTGGGAGTCTGTAAGCATAGCTGTTTTTATATCAAAGACATATCTATATCTGTCTTTTACGGTATCGTGAAGTGTAAAGTATTCGATCTGCGAGGATGCAAGCTGTTTGTTAAACTCCAAAATAAGGATATCCTCTCTCCAGCTGAGAGATATTAATCTATGCAAAGGATCAATGTGAACATCTTCTATATGCTCACTTTTTTTCATCTCTTTTGGTTCAGGTTTGTTGTAGCTGCTTTTTTTTAAAAGTGTTTGAAGCTCTTCTGAGTACTTTGATACGTCAATATTAAGTCTCTCTCCGCTCTTTACTATCCCCTTTAGAGCATCAAGCTTTAAAGAGTTGTCATTCTCAACCATTGAACGGAGATATAAACTTTTATAGCCGTCATAAGCTCGAAAAGTATCGCTTGTAGAGCTGCTCTTCATATAGTCGTCTGCTCTTTTTAAAAGCTCACTGTTTGTCGAGGCTTCTAGAGAGATAAAAAGGAAAAAAGAGAGTAGAAAAAGCTTAAGCATTACCCTTTTATTCACCGTTAACTAATTTATCCATTAACTCTTTTACGGAGATTATTTTATCAAGCCTATATCCGTTCGTCCCGGAGAAGAAGAGTCCTGTCTCAAGATTTCCGTTGTAAGCATCACTGAGTCTGTCTGCAATACAGTAACCAACCTCTTTTGCCTCTTCACCGCGATTACACGGAGCAACACAGTTGGAGATACATTTTATAGCAGGTCCCTCTCTCTTCTCTACAAGAGCGGTCAGGTTTGTTCTCACGCCTTGCGCAGGATAACCTACCGGCGAAGAGAATAGCTGTATATCCTCTTTTTTAGCATCAATAAGTACCTGTTTAAAGTTCTCATGCGCATCACACTCATGTGTTCCTATAAAACGGGTTCCCATCTGAACACCGCGCGCTCCCAAAGAGAGCATCTCTTCGATGTCATTTTTATCCCAGACCCCGCCAGCTGCGATTACAGGAATATCTCCCCATAAAGCAGCCTCTTCAACAACAGGCTTTACCAGATTTTCAAGCTGGTTCTCTTCCATTTTGCACTGTTCATAAGTAAAACCTTGGTGCCCGCCGCTTTTTGGGCCCTCTAAAACAACCGCGTCAGGAACTCTGTTATATCTCTGTTTCCATCTTTTGCAGATTATCTTTAATGCTTTTGCAGACGAGACTATCGGTACAAGCGCCACATCAGGATATCCCTCTGTAAATTCAGGCATATTCGTAGGAAGTCCCGCTCCTGTAATAATAATATCTATACCACTCTCGCATGCATCACGAACTACTCTTCCGTAGTCGTTTATTGCATATAAAATATTTGCCGCAAGAGGTTTTTCACCGCATATTTTTCTTGCATTTTTTATAATTGCGTCAAACCCCTCTTTAGAGTAAAACCCAAGAGCATCAAGCGGTCTGTCTGCTACAAGCTTAGAAGCATATTTTTTATTTTCATAGTAGCCTGTTCCTACGGCGCTTATCACGCCTAATCCACCCTCTTTTGAGACAGTTCCCGCAAGCTGGTCCCAGCTTATTCCGACACCCATCCCACCTTGAACTATAGGCTTCTCTATGATATATTTACCGATTTTCAATGCTTTATAGCTCATTAGTTTACCTTTAACTTTGCAAATTTTCTTTTTCCGACTTGGAGGATGTACTCCCCTTTTGCT
>JBFEYZ010000159.1:0-3588 GCA_041561855.1 Sulfurimonas sp.
AAAATCTACGTCGCCTTTTATTGCCATTGCACGAAGTTCGTCCGGATTTTTCCAGAGCTTGAACTCTATCTTGTCCGCCACGTCGCTTAGCGCATTTGTCTCTATCATATGCAAGATCGGGTGTGAAACGGAAGCAAACGGACCTGAGACAACGATCTTGTCAAGTTTTTGGGCAGAAGCAAAAGAGCTACTACTAAAAAGCAAAAGTATAAAAATTGTATAGATAAAAGTTTTCATTATAAAAATCCTCGTAAAATTATTGTGTATATTACTAACTATAATACTAATTATCATTGACTATAATCAAGTTAATTATTTTAAGAAGATTTTGATAAAATTTTGCCATGAACAAAGAGCAATATATAAAAGCGGTAGAGCTTCTGAATCTCTACTCATACCACTACTACGTACTTGATGACCCGATCACGACTGATGAGGTTTACGACAAACTTTACCATGAAGTTTTGGAGTATGAAGAGCAGCATAAAGAGGATGTTATGCCATCTTCGCCTACCCAAAGAGTGGGTGATATCGTCTCGGATGGATTCTCAAAAGCCTCTCATCTTACTCGAATGTGGAGCTTGGAGGATGTTTTTGACTCCGACGGTCTGCAGAAGTGGCTTACAAAAACCTACAAACTTGACTCCAACATCTCGTTTTACTGCGAGCCGAAGTATGACGGAGCCAGCCTGAACCTTATCTATGAGGGAGGCAAACTTACTCAAGGCATCACGCGCGGAGACGGAAGCGTGGGCGAGCTTATAACTGGGAACGTAAAGACCATCCGCTCTGTCCCGCTGACTATAGAGCATAAAGATCGCATCGAGATCCGCGGTGAGGTAGTACTTTACAAGGATGGGTTCGAGAGAATAAATCAGGAGAGAGCCGCAAAGGGCGAGGCGGTTTTTGCAAACCCGAGAAATGCCGCTGCCGGAAGCCTTAGACAGCTGGATTCCAGCATAACGGCTTCGAGAAATCTGGTCTTTTTACCTTACGGCGTAGGAGAGAACACGCTGGAGCACAAACTTTTGAGCGAGAAGATGGAGCATATCTACTCTTTGGGCTTTAAAAAACCGCCACTCAGCGCTACGTGTAAAGATTTTGACGAGATAGAAGCAATCTATGAAGAGATGAACAGAAATCGCGACAGCTACGCGATGATGCTTGACGGTATGGTTATAAAAGTCAATGAAATAGCCGCTCAGATAGATATGGGCTACACTGTTAAAAACCCGCGTTTCTCAGTTGCCTATAAATTTCCCGCAGTTGAGAAGATAACAACTCTAAAAGAGATAATCCTCCAAGTCGGACGAACAGGCGCGGTTACCCCGGTGGCTATTGTCGAGCCGACGAACATAGACGGTGTCATAGTAGAACGCGCGACTCTGCATAATTTTGACGAGATAGACAGAAAAGATATCCGCATAAACGACAAGGTAATCATCCTCAGAAGCGGCGATGTTATACCAAAGATCATAAAAGTTTTGACCCACGAGAGAGACGGCAGTGAAGCTGAGTTTGAGCGACCGACGGCTTGTCCGGTCTGCGGAAGCGAACTTTTGGACGAGGGCGTGCTGCTGAAGTGTCAGAACCTTACATGCGAAGCCAGAGTTATAAACTCAATCATCTATTTTGCCTCAAAACCGTGCCTTAACATTGACGGACTTGGCAATAAGATAGTAGAAGCTCTTTTTGAAGCGGGTTTGGTAAAGAGCGTTATTGATTTGTTTGATTTGACACTGGAAAAACTTTTGACACTAGAGGGTTTCAAAGAGAAAAAGGCGCAAAATCTTCTTGATTCGCTTGAGGCCGCAAAAGGGTGCGATTATTGGCGGTTTGTAAACTCTTTGGGTATCGAGCATATCGGAGAGGTGGCTTCTAAGACTTTGAGCGCGCGTTTCGGAAGCTCTTTTATAGATGCCCCAAAAGATGAGATAGTGGCACTTGAAGGCTTTGGCGAGGAGATGGCGGAGTCCGTTTTGGAGTTTGTCAGGGTAAACAGAGATACCATCTTGAAACTCCGGGAGATTCTGCGCCCGCTTGAACCAAAGCAGAGAGAAGAGGCGAAAGAGAATCCGTTTAAGGGCAAGAGCGTAGTGCTGACCGGAAGTATGAGCGAGTCAAGAGACGTTATAAAAGAGATGCTGGAAGCTCTGGGCGCAAAGGTAGCAAGTTCTGTTTCAAAGAAAACAGACTTTGTCATCTACGGCGAAGATGCGGGAAGCAAATATGACAAAGCCGTAAGTCTCGGCGTTGCTGTTCTTAGCGAGCAGGAGATGAGAGAAAAAATTGAGCAGGCTTGACAACTATCTGGTAGAGCAAGGTCTGTGCGAGAGCAGAAACAAAGCGCAGACACTCATAAAAGAGGGGTTTGTAAGCGTAAACGGCGAACAGATAATAAAAAGCTCTTTTAAGTTGAGCCAGAGCGACAAAGTAACCGTAAAAGAGCATAAAGAGTATGTGTCACGCGCGGCTTTTAAACTGAGCGCTTTTTTAGACGAGCTCTCTCTTGATGTAAAAGGGATGAGCGCACTTGACATCGGCTCTTCAACGGGCGGTTTTACGCAGGTTCTCTTAGAGAGGGGAGCCAGAGAGGTAACGGCGGTAGATGTCGGGCGGGATCAGTTGCATGTAAGCCTCAAAAACGATGAGAGGGTCCACTCTTACGAGGGTTGCGACATAAGAGGATTTGAGAGTGATAAAAAGTTTGACATAGTGGTAAGCGATGTCGCTTTTATCTCCCTGCTTTACATCTTGGATGACGTTGAAAGATTGGCGAAAGACAAAATCATCCTGCTTTTCAAACCGCAGTTTGAAGTAGGGCGAGAGGCAAAGAGAGACAAAAACGGCGTCGTGACGGATGAGAAAGCGATACTAAATGCCATGATAAAGTTTGAGGATGCCTGCTCTCTCTTAGGCTGGAGACTCGTTTTAAAATCGCCTTCAAAACTAACCGGCAAAGAGGGCAATCTTGAGTATTGCTATTTTTTTGAGAAGTAAAAAATTTACCTAAAGGCAAAGCAATGGAAGAGGTATACAAACAGTACTATTCAAGACTCCTCTCTTTCATAAACTCACAAGTACATAACAAAGAAGACGCAAAAGACATACTCTCTGAAGTATTCATTAAAATATATAAAAATATTGACAAGCTTGATTCCGATGAGAAATTAACATCTTGGATATTTACTGTCACCAGAAATACTATTGTTGATTTTTATAGGAAAAACAATAAAAACAAAAATAATTTAGAGTTTGATGAACACTTGTTTTTTGAGCAAAAAGAGGATTTGGATGCAATAAGTGAACTCTCAAACTGCATAGAGCCGATAATCAATTCACTTGAACCTAAATACTCTCAAGCACTCTATTTGTCTGAGATAAAAGAGCTAAAGCAAAAAGAGATAGCCGATAGATTGGATATGAGTTCTAGCAATATAAAAAATATAATTTTTAGAGGTAAAAAAAAGATTAAAGAAAAGTTGCTTCAATGTTGTAGTTATAAATATGATAATCTTGGAAACATCATAGAGTTTGATATTAAAGACAAAAAGTGTAATTTTTGTTAAATTACACAAAAAGTGAAAC
>JBFEYZ010000160.1:0-3564 GCA_041561855.1 Sulfurimonas sp.
AGTAAAAGAACCTACATCGGAGATATTCTATATGACGGCAGAAAAGAGATCACCTTTTACGACCACAAATTAAATAAAACCATAAAAATAGATAAAAAGGATTTAAAGCAGTGAGACATATTTCTTCTCTAAAAGGCGGAGTTGCACTGGGAAGTGCCGGAATAGTCATGATGAGTGTTCTTAGCGGATGTACATCACAGCAGCAGGAGCCGCAAAACAGATACTTAGTCATCGAGCAGCAGGCAAACGGAAAGTATATCGTAGTCGAAGAGATGCCAACAGAAGGTCCAAGCAGAGCGATAATTCGCGAAAAAGACGACAATAACAACACTGTTGAACGCTTCATGAACGAAGATGAGATGAGAGCTATGGCAGAGCAAGAGTATGTAAAGACTCTAGACGGCTCTTCTGAAGCGGTCTCCAGCAATGACGGAAGCGTGGGAATGGGACTTGCAAGTACGATTTTGGCAGTCGCAGCGGGTGCCCTTTTGGGAAATGTAATAGGCAACGCGCTTATGAACAACAAAAACTTTGCTTCCAGATCAGCATCCGTAAATAAAAGTGCTTACAGCCGTTCCGCAGCAGCAAGGGCTTCAAGCACATCGAGCAGAAAAAGCTTTTTTGGCAGCTCTACCGCTTCAACTTCAAAAACCTCTACATACGGCGGTTAAGGTTGGTTAGATTAAAAAACATAAAGCCTCTAAAAAATGAGCAGCTAGAGGAGCTGGGTTTTACATGGCATACCGACAGCGACAGCAGCAAATATATAAGTGAGGCTCTGGTAAAGATTACCCAAGAGGAAGCCGAATCCTACTACGAAGCTGTAAATGAGCTCTACGATATGTATGCAGAAGCAGCAGAATATATTATAAAAAACAACCTTTTTTTTGAACTTGGGATCCCTTTTAACCTTATAGACGCGATTAAAAAGAGTTGGGAGAATGATGTCCACTGGCATATATACGGCAGATTTGATCTAACAGGCGGCCTAGACGGCAAACCGATAAAACTTATTGAGTTTAATGCCGATACGCCTACATCACTTTTTGAGACTGCTCTTTTACAGTGGGCTCTTTTAAAAGAAAACGGCCTAAATGAAGAAAGCCAATTTAACAACGTCTACGATGCGATAAAAGAGAACTTCAAACGTCTTATTACGCTCTTTGATGATACAGAACTCTTTGATGAGAGATATGACGGCTGGAAGATACTATTCTCCTCTATCCACCGCAATGACGAAGAGGAAGCGACAACCAGACTGCTTCAGCAGATTGCGACAGATGCCGGTTTTAACACAGGATTTGAATATCTGCAAAATGTAAAATTTGATGAAGACGGTATCTATGACAGAGATGACAATCAGTATGAGTACTGGTTCAAACTTTACCCATGGGAAGACATTGCCATAGATGAACCTGAACTTGCTACAATGCTTACAAACATTATGCAAAATCAGAGTGCTATCATTCTCAACCCTGCTTATACCCTGCTTTTTCAATCCAAAGGTATATTAAAAATATTATATGACCTATTTCCTGATTCTCCATATCTTTTAAAAACATCTTTTGAACCTCTAAACGGTATAAAGCATGTAGAAAAAAGTGTCTTCGGCAGAGAGGGTGCGAATGTAAAAATAGTCGATTCAGACGGAAGCATACTCCATGAGCAGGATGGGCCTTACGGTAACTATAAAAAAATATATCAAGAGTATGCAGAGTTAAATAGCGATGAGAACAAAGAGAAGTATCAAGCCGGAGTCTTCTTTGCTTATGAAGCTTGCGGTCTTAGTTTTAGAAAAGGCGGTGAAATACTAAACAACATGAGCAAATTCGTCGGTCATGTTATAGATTAGACTTCCAAAATTTTAAAAAGCCTAATCCTTTATCTTGAGCTTCTGCTTTAAAATTATCTTTCCAGCCTCGACTCCTGGCTGGTCATATGCGTTTATATACATAAATTTAGCACAAACCGATGTCAAGAGCTCATACTCATACATCAATGTAGCAATACTTTTTTCGCTTACACTATCAATAGTTATTACATCGCATGGAATGTCACCCAGATTATTTATAGACTCTATAGTCGCATCTGCCTGCTCGTTAATAAGCGATGAAAACTCTATATCATTAATATAGTCAAGCTCCTCAAGTCCATCTAGTCTAACGCTTGGGATTTTTAGATTGCTGTCAAAATCCTCAACTTTGATAACCGTCACCGTTTTGTCACGTCTGCCCTCGACTATCAACTGCAAAAAGGAGTGCTGATCGATAGGTCCTATAATTCCAATAGGAGTAAGCCCCTGTCTGGTGCTGTTAATATCGATCTTTCCAAGACTCTCTCCCCATAGCTGGATATACCATTTATTGAAGCCGTCAAGTCTGGATGAGTAGGAAAAAACTACATTTATATTGAAACTGTTTTTATACTCTACAAAAAATCTAGCTTTTTTAAGTACTCTCTCATACGTTTGTGTTTTACTAAAAAACGAGTCGTGCATCTCTCTGGCTCCTGAGAGCAGTTCATCTATATCTACTCCTACGATGGACAGAGGAACCAAGCCCACCGCACTAAATACAGAAAATCTTCCGCCTACGTTTTTTGGTATATCAAAGCTAGTAATACCGTTTGCTTTTGCATATTCACTCAGCTTAGAGTCACTCTCTGTTATGACAAGCGTATTGTTTTTGTCGCACTTTATAATGGAGTTTATATATTTAAAAATAGAGATGGTCTCTATAGTCGTACCCGACTTTGATATAACTACAAAAAGAGTGTCTTCAAGGTCGATATTCTCCAATTTCGATCTTATATCAATTGGGTCGGTAGTCTCTAAAAAATAAAGCTTTTTACTCAAGTTTTTTGAGTATTTTAAAAATTTATATATTGCATAGGTACCGAGCGTACTTCCGCCTATGCCTATTACTACTATATTTTTCTGTTTCACAGTCTGAGCATACTCTTTATACTTCGAAGTATCGCTAAAGACAAGATTATAGTAACCTATATGCGCTTTCTCTTTTACTATTTCATCAAAAATATCATCATCTGATATGGTAGGGTTATAGTTGTGTCGGTACTTCATGCTCTTAGTTGCTCTTTTTATAAAAATAGTTAGTAGCCTCTACGAAGCCGTCTACGCTTCCGCAGTCAAATCTTTTTCCTTTAAATCTATAAGCAATTACTCTTCCTTCTTTTGCCTGAGCTAAAAGTGCATCGGTTATCTGGATCTCACCGCCTTTGCCAGGTTTTGTCTCTCTTAGGATATCAAAAATATCCGGAGTAAGTATATATCTTCCAATTATTGCCAGATTTGAAGGAGCGTCTTTTGGGTCCGGCTTTTCTACCATGTCTGTTACCCTGATTACGCCCTCTTCTTCTGCATCACCAGCTATTACTCCGTACTTGTTGCTGTCCTGTGGCGGTATCTCTTCAACCGCAACAATCGAACAGCGATATTTTTCATAAAGTTTGACCATCTGTAACAAAACAGAGCTTCCGTTATTATCGCACAAATCATCGGCCAGTATTACCGCAAAAGGCTCATCTCCAATGAGCGTCTCACCG
>JBFEYZ010000161.1:0-3519 GCA_041561855.1 Sulfurimonas sp.
AATTCTACCTCTGCCGCAAGGTCTATGACATTTCCGGCTATCGCAATTTTTGTTGCAGTCAAGAGTTTGTCCTTGGAGTTTGAGAGCTCTTTTTTTAAGAGCGGAACAAATGAGAGGGCTTTTTTTGTAGATAGTTCTTTTACCTCGTCGTAAAGGTCTGTTTTATTGGCAATCAGTGCCATCTTTTCATAGACATAAGAGGCAATCTCGGGCGGAGTATCATCGTAAGAGAAGGTCTCACTCATCTTGGTGACCGTGGATTTAAGCTCATCTGCAAGATCAGCAGAGGCGTGGATAGCATTTGCGACTTTAACGCTCTGATTTATTATACAGCCTACACAGGCCTCATCAATCGTCATCTCTAAATATGCTTATTTTTCAGTATGCTCTTCAATAGCTTTGTTCCACATAAGTTTATATTTTCTTCTCATAAACTCAACTTCTTGTTGTGAAAGTTTTAACTGCTCTTGAAGCGTATGTATCGTTTTTCTGTCTTCATCGTAAAGTTCTTGCAAAGAGGCAAGCGCCTCTCTTAAAAACTCATTTTCGACTCTTACTGCCGCAAGAGTTTCATCTTTTGCATCAAGCACTTTTTCGTGAAGATTGATAATAGTACCTATTGTCTTCTCGACAAACTGGGGCTGCACTACCATCTCTTTTGTATTGTGCGAAGAGAGCTCTTTTAACTGTGCGGGAACTACTTCTTGCGCACCTTTTGAAGGGTCAATATATCTCACCCCGTCTTCTACTTTTATGGTAAGCTTGCCTCTGTCCGCCAAGTCGTCAATCGCCGACATGTCAAGACCGGTAAGCTCCATGTACTCATCATCACTCATCCACTTCATACACGCCCCTGTTACAAATTTATGCCAGAATAGTCTCTATCTCCATCGAATCCATCTCGACTTTTTTAGCCTTTGAGATACGGTCTTCTTTTAGTTTGATAGCAAGCTCTTCATTGTCAAGTGCAAGTATCTGCATTGCCAAATAAGCCGAATTTATAGCTCCTGCTTTTCCTATAGCTACAGTAGCAACAGGCATTCCAGCAGGCATTTGAACCGTAGATAAAAGAGCATCTATCCCGCTAAGAGCTGATGCGCTCATAGGAACTCCGATAATTGGTTTTACAGTTTTAGAAGATAAAACACCTGCTAAGTGTGCAGCCATTCCTGCAGCCGCTATAAAAACTTGGGCACCTTTTTTCTCTGCTTTAGCAATAT
Source organism: Sulfurimonas sp. (assembly GCA_041561855.1). Lineage (GTDB taxonomy): Bacteria > Campylobacterota > Campylobacteria > Campylobacterales > Sulfurimonadaceae > Sulfurimonas. The sequence goes on from JBFEYZ010000161.1 coordinate 1,221, forward strand.
ACTCTTTTGTTCTCTCAGGAGAGCGATGAGCTGAAGAGATAATCATTTCATACTGAACACCAAACGCCTCAAGCGTGTCTGAACAAGATTTCATTATCTCATAATCACTTTTACTGCCTATTACAATTGAAACAAATTTCATATACTATCTTCCTTTTTTTTGATGCGCGATTATAACATAGCTTTTTAAACTATAACTTTATGGATAAGCTCAGCTTATCAAACTTTCGGATAGGTGCCCATGTCTGGATGTGCCGGAATCCTCAAAAAAGTGTACGGCGGAAGTTTTGTAGGCAATGTTATCGGGTTTAGATTTCCGCTGTGAACCTCATCCCAAACTTTCTTATTTTCTGCCAAAAGCTGCTTTAGCTTCATATATACTCTTCCATCGCGCTCATATGTAGTACCGATCTCATTATCCACTATTTCTATATGGGAGCCTAAAGGAGCGACAATTTCTAGCTCATCATTTGGCAGAGTTTTGTATTTGCATAAAAAGTGCGTACCCTCTTCATTTACCACTCCGCTTACTTGATGCGTACCCAACTGCATGGTAAAATCAAGACTCTGCGTGTCATGTTTCTCAAAAGGTCTTGAGATAAGATAGGCATCTGTATATCCGCGGTTCTGAAGAGATTGAAGTTCGTATTGATACTTCTCTGCGTCATTTACTCCGTTGTAATAGTCGTCAATAGCCATTCTGTATGCCTTCGCGGTTACTGCTGCATAATAAGCGGTTTTTGTACGCCCTTCTATCTTAAGTGAATCTACTGCGCCGCTGTCGAGAATCTCTTTAACGTGTGAAGCAAGATTGAGGTCTTTTGAGTTCATAATATATGTCCCTACACCCTCATCTTCCTCCAGCTTAAATAGTGTTCCCGTCTCTGGATTTGCAGCATACATCTCATAAGGGAATCTGCAATCATTCGCGCAGCTTCCGCGGTTTGGTACACGCCCGCTTTGAAGAGTCGAAATAAGACATCGTCCGCTATATGCGAAACACATCGAACCGTGTACAAATACCTCAAGCTCCAAATCTGGCAGCTCTCTTTTAATCTCGACCAGATCTTTAAGTGAAATCTCTCTTGCCGTAATAATACGGGTAGCCCCCATGTCATAATAAACTTTTGCATCTAGCACGTTCATAACATTTGCCTGTGTAGAAAGGTGAAGTGGCATATGGGGAACGAGTTCATGACAAAGCTTAAGCACACCGGGAGTTGCGACTATAAAAGCGTCAGGCCCCAAATCAGCCATAGCTAAAATATGTTTTTTTAGTAGATTTAACTGGGAGTTAAAAGGAAAACCGTTTAATGTTGCGTAAACTTTTTTGCCGCGTGAGTGTGCATACTCAATCCCCTCGGCAAACTCATCCATACTAAACTCTTTGCCCGAGCGTATGCGAAGCGAAAAGTGACTAACCCCGCCGTAAACGGCATCTGCACCGAAATCAATAGCGATCTTTAATTTTTCTAACGTTCCCGCAGGAGATAATAGCTCTACTTTTTGCATTAATTTCCAAACTGTGCCAAAAGAGCTTCTATATCTTCATTAGATGCCAATTCGTTATGCGTGTCTCCGACTATATGTTGTGCGGAAGAGACTCTTTTTTCATCATCTATTTTGCCTTCAAAAAGAGAGTTCATGTAGTTGGAGAGTGCGCGCATAACATTAATAACACGCTCGATTTTTTGGCGGTGAATATCCTGATACTGCATTATATCCATTACTTTCATAATCGAATCTCCGCTTGATTGAAGCGTATCTAAAGCTTCAGTCGTGTCATCTAATGCCGAGCTGTTTTTCTCCAGTTGAACTTTAAAAGCTTCAACATCGGGAAATTTACTGCTTAAAGTTTTAAAGAGTTCTATGTTACTTTTCAACACCTCTATCACTGCCTCGGCTCTCTTCTCCTCTTCGAGCAGATCATTGCTGATACTTTCTATGATGTCAAAAATTTCACTGGCTTTCTCTTCGCTCTCTTTTGTGACATCGTCAAGCTGATGCACCATTTTATTCTCATTTGTTGCAGGAAGAGGCCAATGATGCGCCGTCTCAGGGCTATATCCCAACGGCTTGTCATCATTTGGCACTGAAGAGCTTAAATCTTTATCGTCATATTTTTCGTCACTATCTTCAAATCCCGCATCTTCATCGGCCGAATCATCACTTATATCATCATCTGCCAATGATTCTAAATCATCAATATCACCGCTCATCAAGGCATCTAGTTCTTCTTGAGTCATAGAAAGCTCTCCGTCATATATTCGCTAAATTTAAATTTTATCACTATAATATC